>JBBSVD010000048.1:0-16433 GCA_038233835.1 Flavobacteriales bacterium
AGCACCTGTAAGCAACTGATCGAATTTCTCGAAGCCAACCGCTAAACTTATAGATAATCCTACTGCGCTCCACAACGAGAATCTTCCACCAACCCAATCCCACATTGGAAAAATATTTTCTTCTGTAATCCCAAATCCTTTTACTTTTTCCACATTGGAAGAAACAGCTACAAAGTGTTTTGAAACCGCTTCCTGAGGTGCTGTTTGCTTAAACCAATTTCTCGCAGTAGTTGCATTGGTTAACGTTTCTTGAGTAGTAAAGGTTTTAGACACCAAAACAAACAAGGTTGTGGCTGGATCAAGATCTTTTAAAGTTTCATGAACATGATCTCCATCTACATTAGAAATATAATGAACATTTAAATGATTCTTATAAAACTTTAAAGCTTCAGTAACCATTGCAGGCCCAAGATCTGATCCTCCAATTCCAATATTTACAATATCTGTAAATGGTTTTCCTGTATAGCCATTTGAAGTTCCATTAATAAAAGCATCGCAAAATGTTTCCATTTTAGCTTTCACACTATAAACTTCTGGGATCACATTTTCACCTTTAACAAATACCTCATCTTTTTCTATGGTTCTTAAAGCGGAATGAAGTACAGGTCTTTGCTCTGTAATATTGATAACTTCACCTCCAAAATAAGATTGTATAGCTTCTTCCAATTCACATTCCACTGCAAGATCTGTAAGCAATTGCTTCGTCTCTGCTGTGATCCTATTCTTGCTGAAATCTACCAAGAAATCTTCCCAATTAAGAGTGAGTTCTTGAGCCCTATTACTGTTTTCAGCAAAAAGCTTTTTCATTTCAACATCTTTAATATGAGAGAAATGCTCGGTCAATTTTGACCAAGCCTTAGTCTTTGAAGGATCTATATTTTGCATTCTTAAATTTCTTTGAAAGGTATTTTATCCAATCTGGCCCTAACTGGATCTATTGAAGCAAAATAATCTTCTTTTAGGTTTTCAGCAATTGGATCTGCGGCCGGAAGATTTTGTCTAAAGGGGTCGACTTGCGTCCCTCTAACCCAAAATCTATAACATACATGCGGACCTGTTGCAAGGCCGGTACTTCCAACAAAACCAATAACATCTCCTTGACGCACACGTTCACCTACGCGAACATTGCGTTTGGACATGTGTAAATATTGTGTGGTATAGGTATCGTTATGTTTTACTTTTACGTAATTCCCGTTACCACCTGTATATCCTGAAGCTATAACCGTTCCGTTAGCTGTAGACCATATAGGCGTTCCCTGTGGCGCAGCATAATCTGTTCCCTTATGCGCTTTCCATCTTTTTTGAACTGGATGGTATCTGTTTCCGGAAAACCTGGAGGATATTCTACTAAAATTGAGCGGTGCCTTTAAAAAGAAACTTTGTAAAGGTCTAGCTTCTTCGTCATAGAAATCTGACTCCCCTTTTTCGGGATCGGCTACATAATCGAACGCATAATAAGGTTTCCCTTGATGGACAAACACTGCTCCTTCTATGCTTTCAATTCCTGCATAAATACTATCGTTAATGAATCGCTCATTATAGACCATCTTGAACTGATCTCCTTTTTGAAGTTTCCAGAAATCGATACTCCACTGGTAGATACTACTCAACTCGTGCGATAATAGTACGCTTAATCCTTGATTGGACATTGCTTCAGAAAGATTACTAACAATAACTCCAGACACAGTTCTTCGCTTTACCGTAACTGGTTTTTGAGATTTAAACGCTGCAATATTCTCTCCTATATTTACAACAGTATAATCTATTCTATCATTTTCATAAATAAAATATTCTGGAGTATTAACCGAATCTTTTGCTTTTAAAATAACGTAAGGTTTCCCAACTACAAGTTTGGTTGGATTAAAAGTTTCTCTCACTTGTGATGTGATCTCAAAAACTTTAGATCTGCTAACGCCATGAGTGTCTAAAATTCCACCAAAACTATCACCAGATTGGATGGTATCTCGTACTACTTCAAAATCGTTTAATATAAAACCGTATTCTTTAATGATAGGAATTACTTTTTCTTCTTTTACTTCGGCGATATCCTTGGAATTATCCTCCTCATTTTTGCATGCTGTAAATGCAATTACCAGTAAAAGCAGATATTTCAATTTTTTCAATTTCAATGCTATTTTTGTGAATTATAAATATGGTTTACCCATTCCTTTCCCCAATTATCAAATTCTTCTTGGCTCCAAAGCATAGGAAAAAAACTATTTTTCTGAAAACTAGGCGGAAGAAACTCCTTCCAATTGGTGCCTCCAGTTGCAGAAATTGTTTTATTATCCTTGTTTAGGTGCCTATGCGCTGCACCCATGTGCATTAGCAACCAATTTATGTTTAAATTGGCATCAAAGTTACGTAACGCTTGAATTAATTCAGAATTATTTCGCTCTTTTTCTGGAAGATTCAAGTATTTATGGTACAATGTCTCACTTTTAACTTCATTGGCGATCCTCAAGAATCTAGGAGTATAACGAAGTTCGAACTGTTTAAGTGTTAAGGTTTTTTCTCCAGTAGCAAGATCTACTCCTCCCTTTTTCCAGTAAATATTCTCAAAAAGTTCTTCTACTGTGTTTTCTGAGGAATAATTAGAACGCTCACCAAATGGAATTAGATGCTCCAATGGGGTTGCATTTATTTCTATCATTCTAAACTGTGCAGATTGAAATCCGCTTGCAGGTAATAGCGCCATCCTGAATTTTAGGAATTGTTCTCTTTCCATTCCCTTGATCATCACATCAAAAGAATTAATGAGTATTCTAACATACCTGTTAAGTCGGTTAAGCTTTTCAATGAAAAAAGCCGCAGTTAGATTTTCTGCAGCTATTACTTGCTTCTGCTCATGCAGAATAAGTTTAAAATAAAGTTCGGTAATCTGGTGATAGGTAACAAAGATCTCTTCGTCCGGAAAATGAGTTTTAGGATTCTGCAAACTCAATAAAATATCCAAACTTATATAGTCCCAGTAGGTTAAATATCTATCATATAAAAGGCCGTCAAGGTAAGAACCCATATCCTGACCCGAATTCTTGAATTTTTCTTCAAGCAATAAAATTCTCTCAGCAATTTCGGGTTTAATTACACTCATTGTTTTTAGTCCAGTATTATTTTTACTTGATGCTTTAAGCCTTTAAATTCATCCAGATCTGCTTCTAAGGAACCAACTGCTAGATTGGCCTCAATTTTGACCGGCATTTTATTTTTATCGTCACTAATCCAAAATGTTAAGCTTTCTTGCTCTTTGAAAACTCTTCCAGCCATTACATAAGGGCGAAATTTTAAAGTGGCAATTTTACCAAATTTTGTGTTTAAAACTTCCCTTCCAAGAAACTTTAATTTAAAATCGTGATTTTCCTTATCAAAAAACATGTTTAGATGAAATTCTTCTCCAATTTTGAGACTTTGAGGATCAATATCATTTCTCACGAAATAAAAGGCCGATAATAAATCATGTACATCTCTATCTGTGGTATAGGTGGTATTCTCATTATGCTTTTTGTCGTAAACTAAAGCTTTATTATTTTTGTGATCAAAATCTATCTGAAGATCTTTGGTGTGTCCACCTTCATCTATTTTTCTAATAAATCTCGCAGGTAATCCACTTCTCTTATCAATATAAGTTTCATAATTATCATCTACTTTAAAGAATAAATGTAGCAGACCAGTAGATTTCCCTTTTCCAACAATATGAAAAACCTTGTTGTTATTTAGAACGGTTTCATTTACTCCAATAGTAGCATAACTGGCATTAAAAGGACCGTAATGTATCCTGAATTTAAACCACTCTCCATCTTCAAAGGCTCTTTGAGAAAACGAAGTAAAAGGAGTGATAAATATAATTAGGAGGCAGAAAATTGTAAGTCTATTTTTCATGTATTGAGACATTAGTTAACACATTAAAACTGTTTAGGTCATTTCTATATGAATTACAATTTCTATTCCAAATGTATAAAACTAAAAAAACCCATCAAATTAATGATGGGTTTTTTATCTTATTAACCAACTAAAACTTAAATTATGAAAAAAATTTAATTCATTTCTGGTAACCACTCCAGAAATGCGGTGCAAAAGTCCTGAGATTTACGCTGTTTTGCAAGCTTAAAATAAACTTTAACTCAAAATTTATCAAGTCGGCAATTATTTAATTGTTATGCAATTAAGTGTACGGTTATTTAATTATTTCTACAAGGTTCCTCGCAATTCCTGCTCTCTCT
Organism: Flavobacteriales bacterium; assembly: GCA_038233835.1. Lineage (GTDB taxonomy): Bacteria > Bacteroidota > Bacteroidia > Flavobacteriales > Flavobacteriaceae > Gillisia. Next base: position 4,221 of record JBBSVD010000048.1, read on the forward strand.
CAATCGACTCAAACAAGGCTTTAAAGTTCCCTGCACCAAAACCTTTTGCTCCCATTCGTTGAATGATCTCAAAAAACATGGTTGGTCTGTCTTGTAATGGCTTGGTGAAGATTTGCAATAAGTACCCCTCTTCATCTGCATCTACCATAATTCCTAGACCCTTTAATCTTTTAAGATCTTCATGGAGCTCATGACTAAATTCTTCCAACCTTCCAGGGATGGCATTGTAATATTCGTCTGGAGGAGTAGATAAAAATTCTATTCCTCTAGATCTTAGATCAGTAACCGCTTTGATGATATCATCTGTAGCCATCGCGATATGCTGAACTCCCGGTCCTTCATAGAAATCTAAATATTCTTCAATTTGAGATTTTTTCTTTCCTTCAGCAGGTTCATTAATAGGGAATTTAATTCTTCCGTTTCCATTACTCATCACCTTGCTCATTAAAGCTGAATACTCGGTATGAATTTGTTTGTCATCAAAAGAAAGGAAGTTAACAAAGCCCATAACATCTTCGTACCATTTTACCCAAATGTTCATTTCATTCCAACCTACATTTCCAACCATATGGTCAATATATTTTAATCCAACTGGCTCAGGATTATAATCTGACTCCCACTTCACATAACCTGGTAAGAATGTTCCACTATAGTTTTTACGCTCTATAAACATATGTACGGTTTCTCCGTAAGTATAAATTCCAGCTTTCACAATCTCTCCATTATCATCTTTTTCTACCGTTGGCTCTAAAAAAGATTTAGCGCCACGATTAGTAGTTTCTTCGTAAGCAGATCTCGCATCTTCTACCCAAAGCGCTACTACTTTAACTCCGTCACCATGCTTTACAACATGTTTATTAATCTCTTGCTTAGAAGTTAATGGCGAAGAAAGAACTAGTCTAATCTTATCTTGTTTTAACACATAAGAAACGGTATCTCTACTTCCAGTTTCAAGTCCTTTATAAGCTAATGATTGAAAACCAAATGCAGTCTTGTAAAAATGTGCTGCTTGTTTAGCATTCCCAACGTACAACTCTACATAATCTGTTCCTAGGAGTGGCAAGAAATCTTGCGCTCCCTCAAATATTTTCTCTAATCCGTAATTTACTGATTCTATCTTTTTACTCATTGTTTTAATTTTTGAATTCATTCCATCTCTTTCCCGCAATCTGATATTACTAATTTACCACATCGCTCTAGCCTGAACTGAACTATTTTCCAATTTATCCATCAATTAATGATCTAACCAGGATGTATGATACGTATCATCCACAATTTCCATTGCAGCTTCAGTAACCATAAGGGGTTTAAAAGTATCTACCATTACAGCCAATTCCCCGGTTTCAGTTTTACCAATACTTCTTTCCGCAGCTCCTGGGTGAGGACCATGTGGAATCCCTGAAGGATGTAGGGAAATATGACCTTGTTCTATATCGTTTCTGCTCATAAAATCCCCATCTACATAATACAACACCTCATCACTATCTATATTGCTATGGCTATAGGGTGCAGGAATGCTATCTGGGTGATAATCGTATTTTCTAGGACAAAAACTACAAACCACAAAAGCATCAGTTTCAAAAGTTTGATGCACTGGTGGTGGTTGATGTATTCTACCTGTAATCGGTTCAAAATCGTGAATTGAAAAAGCATATGGATAATTAAAACCATCATATCCTACCACATCAAAAGGGTGAGTCGCATAGATCATGTCAAAAATTTCTCCTTTTTTCTTGATCTTGATTAAGAAATCCCCTTTTTCGTCATTGGTTTCCAATTCATAAGGCTGGCGTAAATCACGTTCACAAAATGGGGAATGCTCCAACAATTGCCCAAAGTAATTTCGGTATCTTTTTGGAGTATAAATTGGGCTTCTGGATTCCACAATGAAAAGTCTGTTATTTTCGTCATCGAAATCAATTTTATAAATTGTTCCTCGAGGGATCAATAAATAATCCCCGTATTTAAAATCGAGGTTTCCCAAATGGGTTCTCAATTTTCCGCTTCCTTTATGGATAAACAGCAATTCGTCTGCATCGCTATTTTTATAAAAATAATCTGAACTAGATTTTTGAGGAGCAGCTAAGGCAATATCTACATCGCTGTTGGTAAGAATCACTTTTCTACTTTCCAAATAATCTGGATGTGGTGTAACTTGAAAACCTTTAAATTTATAAGATTGTATGTTATTCTCTTTAAATATTTTAGGTTTAACGCTATAACTCCCTTTAATTTCCTTGACCTGTGTTGGCCTGTGTTCATGGTAAGAATTCGACGACATCCCATCAAAACCAATAGTTCCGAAAAGTTGTTCGTAATATAAGCTGCCATCTAGTTTTTTAAAAACCGTGTGGCGTTTATGTGGAATCTTCCCAAGTTTATGATAAAAAGGCATGAGATCTCTATTTTAGATTAAAAACTCTTGTGAGCTGTAATTGACACAACTACACCGAATTTTTAAGTGTAATGTAACAAATATCGCTATTTTTTATCAAAATATTCCTAAAGAAGCCTTAAAAGAAAAGGTTTGAAATAAGGAAATCCAATTATTCGAAGGCGATTGTATTTTATTATTTTCAATCCATTTTTTGAAGTCTAACTGCGTTTAGAATTGCCAAGAACGCAACTCCTACATCGGCAAAAACAGCTTCCCACATTCCAGCCATCCCAACGGCCCCCAATAAAAGAACTAAAGCTTTTACACCAAGTGCAAGAGCAATATTTTGCCAGATCACATTTCTGGTGGATCGGCCAATATTAATTGCAGTTAAGATCTTGGAGATCTGGTCTGTCTGGATAACTACATCTGCCGTTTCTATAGCCACATCGCTTCCCAATGCTCCCATTGCAATTCCCACATCACTTACTGCTAACACCGGAGCATCATTAATTCCGTCACCTACAAACGCAACTTGTCTCCCTACTTGCTTTTTTAGATTTTCCACCTCCTTCAGCTTATCCTCTGGAAGTAACCCTCCCATTGCTTTGGTAATACCAAGTTCTCTTGCCACCTTTTGAGTGATAGAATCTTTATCACCAGAAAGCATGATGATCTCTTTGATACCAGATTTCCTGAGCTTTAGTAAACTCTCAAAAATATCCTCTTTTAATTCATCTGCGACAGTTAAATACCCAGAATATTTCCCGTCAATACTCAACAAAATTACTGCATCTGCCTCCTCATTTATAGATTTTGGATATTCAATATTAAATTGCTCTAAAAGAGCAGCATTTCCAACAAGTGTGCCTTTTCCATTTACAGTTCCAGATAAGCCTTTTCCAGAGATCTCTTTTACTTTGCTTACCTCAAAATGGCTGGTTTCTTCTGCGCTTTCCACGATAGCCTTTGCAATTGGGTGCGTCGATTTTTTTTCGAGAGCAACCAGATAATCTAAAAATTCATCTTTAGAAATTCCCTTAGGATTTACTTCTTGCACCTTAAAAACTCCTTTAGTAACGGTTCCAGTCTTGTCCATCACTAAGGTATTTACCTTAACTATCTCGTCCAGAAATGAAGCGCCTTTGAAAAGAATCCCCTTTTTTGATGCAGCGCCTAATCCGCCGAAATATCCTAGAGGAACCGAGATCACCAAAGCGCAAGGACAAGACACCACAAGAAAAATTAGAGCTCTATACAGCCAATCTGAAAAAACATAGTTTTCAACAATAAAATACGGAGCTAGTATAAGTAGGATTGCAGAAAACACTACAAAAGGCGTATAAACTTTAGCAAATCTTCTTATAAACAATTCTGTCTTCGCTTTTCTAGAACTTGCATTTTGAACCAACTCGATGATCCTTGCTACAGAACTTTCACTAAAAATCTTAGTGGTTTCAGCTTCTATCACTCCATTCAAATTGATAGAACCGCTAAAAACCGCTTCGCCTTTTCTTAGTATTGCCGGTTTGCTTTCTCCTGTTATCGCAGCGGTATTAAGTTCAGCTCTTTCAGAAAGCAGAATAGCATCTAATGGAATTTTTTCTCCAGATTTAACTTGAATGGTCTCACCAACCTTTACCTTTTCCGGATGCACCTTAATATATTTTCCATTTCTAAGTACTGATGCTATATTTGGTCTAACATCCAGTAAGGCCTTTATATTTGTTTTTGCATTTCTTACGGCGGCTTCTTGAAATAACTCTCCAACGGCATAGAATAACATTACCGCTACTCCTTCCGGATATTCACCAATTGCAAAAGCCCCGATAGTAGCAATAGACATCAGGAAGAATTCGGTAAAAAAACTTCCATTTGTAATATTTTTAACCCCTAGCATTAATACCGGATACCCTACCGGGAGGTATGCTAATACATACCAGCCAATTCTAAACCAGCCGTTAAAGAAACTGGTGTTTAAAAAGTTATCTATAATTAATCCAACTACCAGCATCATAAAACTGAAGATCGCGGGAGCATAAACTTGGAATCTAGATTTTACAGATTGTGTTTCACATAGTTCACAACCGTCATGAGCATTTTCCTCTATAACAATATCATTTTTAGGCATGTAAGCTAAATTTTCTACAAAAATACAGACTTATAGCTTGCAACAGAAGTGCATTAAAAACCACTACATTTTTCGCAAGTGCCTTTAACAACCAAATTAACATCTTCAGCTAAATACCCATCTGGTAAATTAATATACGGAATCTTATGATTTGTAAGACAAACTGTTTCTCCACATTTGTTACAATGAAAATGTAAGTGCAGATCTGTGTCTACCTCACAATTACAGTTCTCTTCGCAAAGTGCAAATTTTGAAACTCCAGAACCATCGTCTATTTTATGAACTATGCCGTGCTCCTCAAAAGTTTTTAGAGTTCTATAAAGAGTCGTTCTTTCAGATCTATCAAAGGCTTGCTCAATATCTGTAAGGCTGGTTGCAACTTGCTGTCCCTCCAGAAACTTAAAAGTGAGTATCCTCATAGCCGTTGGCCTTATTTTCTTTTGCTCCAAAAAATTATCGATGTTTTTTATCATTATTGCTTATTTAATCTAGAACCTCGGGCAATCCCCTAAGATACCTCCCGATTATAGAGAGGGTACTGTTATTAAAAATTCGAAGAATTAAACCCACTATGAGGGATTAATGTCCATGCCCTCCGCCATCTTCACTATTTTTAGCGGTCGCTAACAAGGTATTTGCGTCTTTCACTACAATTGGAGTGCTCTTAAGATCTAATCCCTGCTTCACTGGGTTTATTTGTATTATTCCCGCTTCAGAGGAGCCTGTTATTACCTCTACCATTTCAAAGTTATGCTTTTCAACACCGTTCTCATTACTAGATTCCTTGCTAATAAAAATATAATTTTTAGAGTTGAATCTCACCACAGCATCCTCTGGCAGTGTATAACTATCTGAAGTTCCCGTCTCAATCCTCGCATTTACAAACATTCCAGGCCATAAATCTTCATACTCTTTTAATAAGTGACCGTGCACTGTAATACTTCTATCGTCACGAACGCCACTTCCAATTAGATATACCTCAGCTTCTTTCCAGCTTTCTGGTTTATTAGCTAGGCTAAATCTTATTTTTTGACCTGTTTGAACTTTTGTAATATCACTTTCGTATACGGTAAGTTCTACATGAAGATCCTTAGCATCTGTAACGTCCATGATGATATCTTCTGGACCTACAAATTTTCCAATATTGCTAAAAACCTCACGTACCTGCCCAGTAACCGGAGAATAAATGTTCACTGCAGCACTAACTTTACCAGCTTTCAAGCTTTTTAAATTTATTCCTATCAATCGCAATTTTTCTTCCATTGCATTAATTTGAGCTCTATTGGTATTATACATGCTCTTAGCTTGTTGATATACTTTTGCTGAAGAAACCTCCTCATTATATAAGATTTCTTGTCGCTCAAAATCTGTCTTCAGGTATTCTCCTTTTGCTAATGTTTCCAAATAATTTTGCTGAATATCTATAAACATTGGGTTTTCTATAACCGCTAACAATTGTCCCTTTTTCAACTTTGTTCCGGGTAACATTTCTGTATATTTCAAAAATCCACCGTAAGGGATATTAATGGAGATATTTCCTTGTGGCGGAACATCTATAATTCCGTTCACACTAATTTCGTTTCCTAGAGAACGCATTTCGGCTTTACCTAATTCTATATTGGTATTCTTAAGCTGCTCGTTTGTAAGTTCAATTTGGTTTTCATTCTCTTCTGAATGTTCTTCGGCTTTTTCCTCTATTTTTTCTTCTGAAGTAGATTCCCCACAACTCAGCATAGAGATGGAAAGAATTGCTAAGGCTATTCTTGATACTATATTTTTCATTTCTATGCTTTTAGTTTTGATTTCCGGTAATGAATTCTAAATCTGTTTTGGTATGGTAGAATTGATTGATGATCTCTAAATAATCCAACTCTATTTTTGCGGCTCTATCCAAACTCTGAATATATTCTACATATCCTATTTCTCCTTCTTTAAAGCCTCTTTGAGCCTGCTTAAAGATCAATTTGGCCTGGGGAAGGGCATATTCATTATAGGATTCAAGGTTTGTCTGAAGTTGGGCTAATCTTTCCTGAAGGAGCACATATTGTGTAGCTATCCTATTATTTACAGCTTGATAGGTTGCTTCCCTTTCCTTAGTTTTAAATCTTTCTGCTTTAATTTTAGAAAGTTGTGGTTTTGCCCAGATAGGAAGTGAAATCCCAAATAGTACTCCAGAAAATCTATCAGAAGAATTATACATAACACTTTCTCCCGCTAGATTTTGTCCAAGGCCATTAAAAGATTGATTATAATACCCAATGCTTAGATCTGGTAAAAGTTTCGCACGTTCCACTTTCCTTTCTAATTGAGAGACTTCTATTTGTTGTGCAAAATAAGCAAGCCTTGGATTGTTCATGGAATCTTTTTGAGGCATAGCTTTTTCTAGCTCTCCCAAAAATTGAATTGCTATTAAAGGAACATCTATCAGTTCGTCTGAATTCAGCAACGTCTGTAATTCTCTTTGATGTCTTCTAATTGCAACTCGATTTTCTTCTTGTTGCACTTCAATTTCTGCAACTCTGGAACTCGCAGTGGCACGTTCAAGTATATTACTCTCTCCTGTTTTATACCTTATCTCTGCGGCTCTATTAAAATTAGAATAAATACTATCTTGTTTAAGAAAGATCTCTCGTCTTCCTTTTTCAATCAAAAGGCTATAATACGCTGCCTTTACCTGTGCGATTAATTCATTTTTGGATTGAGCTTCCAAAATCTCACTGCTTTTTACTTCAGCATTATTCAGTTTAGATCTATTTATATAAACTGAAGGAAACTCAAAACGCTGACTTACGGTTAACCGAAGATCATCATCATAAATACTATTATTTTGACCATATTCTCCATTGAATTCGGTTTTGGGAAGATTCCAGGAATTGCCTCCTAAGGCTTCCACTTGTTTTGTTTTAAATTTAGCTGCCTCTATTTCTGGATTATTTTGAATCGCTGTAGTTATTAATTCCTCTAAAGTTGAATATGTTTTTAGGGGATCTTTTTCTTGAGCAAAGCCAACATTTCCGAAGCCTAATCCAAAAATCACTATTAAGATCGTTGCTTTAGGAGTTTTTCTCCATCCTTTTTCAAAATAATAATACAATACAGGAAGCACTATTAAAGTAAGCAAAGTAGCCGAAATTAAACCTCCAATTACTACCGTTGCCAACGGTCGCTGTACTTCTGCCCCTGCGGAACCCGAGAGCGCCATTGGAAGAAATCCAAAAGATGCTACAGAAGCAGTCATAATTACAGGTCGTAATCTGGTGGCTGTACCTTGATACACTCTTTGAAAAACATCTGTCATTCCCTCTTTTTTAAGTCGGTTAAATTCAGCTATAAGTACAATTCCATTTAGCACCGCAACTCCAAAAAGTGCAATAAAACCAACACCTGCAGAGATACTAAAAGGCATGTCTCGAGCATAGAGCGCAAATACACCGCCAATCGCAGATAATGGGATAGCTGTAAAAATTAATATCCCTTGTTTTATAGATCCAAAAGTGAAATACAATAAAATAAATATGAGCAATAAAGCTAATGGCACTGCATAACTCAATCTTTTTGTTGCCTCCTGAAGGTTTTCAAATTGTCCCCCGTACCCAACGGTATAACCTGGAGCAAAACTTATTTGCTCTTCTATCTTTGCACCTATTTCTTCTACTACACTTTCTACATCTCTGTTACGAACATTAAAAGCTACTACAATCCTTCTCTGGGTGTCATCCCGCTGAATCTGGTAAGGGCCATCTTCTATATTTACCTCTGCCACTTGGTTCAAGGGAATTTCCCTCCCATCGGGAGCAGTTAAGTATAAATTCTGAACACTTTCAAGATTGCTCCTGTTTTGTTTGTCCAGTCTCACAACCATATCAAATCTTCTATCACCTTCATAAACCAATCCGGCGGAAGCTCCGGCAAAAGCAGCTTGAATACTTTGATTTATATCCCTGATATTTAATCCGTATTTAGCTATCTGATCTCTTTTAAATTTAATCGCTATTTGTGCTACTCCGGTAACTTCTTCAATATAAATATCGGTAGCCCCATCAACATTTTCGGCTATATTTCCAACTTGGCGGGCGTAATCGGATAATTCATTCAAATCTTCGCCATAGATCTTTATAGCAACATCCTGCCGCACTCCAGTCATCAATTCATTAAACCTCATTTGAATTGGTTGCTGAAAACCAAAGGTCACCCCTGGAATCACTTCCAAAGCTTCGCTCATTTTATCTGCAAGTTCCTCTCTGGAAGAAGCCGAGGTCCAATCGCTTTTGTCTTTTAAGATTATCATAAGATCGGCAGCTTCAATAGGCATTGGGTCTGTAGGGATTTCCCCAGATCCAATTTTGGAAACCACTTGCTCTACTTCAGGAAAGTTGTCTAATAATATCTTTTCAGCCTTAGTGGTTGCTGCAATAGTATTATTTAATGAACTCCCTGTAATAACACGAGTTTCTACAGCAAAATCCCCTTCTTCTAAGGTTGGAATAAATTCACCTCCCATATTCAGAAAAACAAACAAGGAAACTATGAGCAATCCTAAAGTGATTAATAAAACCCCTATTCTAAAATTCATTGCCCGCTTTATCATAGGAGAATAAATCCTATTGAAAAAAGCCATGATCTTGTCTGAAATATTTGGTTTGTGCTTAACATTCTTGCTTAAAACCAAAGCAGACATCATGGGCACATAGGTCAATGATAAAATGAACGCCCCTAAAATGGCAAAACTCACAGTTTGTGCCATAGGACCAAACATCTTTCCTTCGGTTCCTACTAAAGCCAAAATAGGTAGGTAAACAATAAGGATAATTATTTCACCAAATGCGGCGGAGTTCCTGATCTTACTAGCCGATTGAAACACTTCCTCATCCATTTCCTGCTGAGTAAGCTTTCTGGTAATTTTTAGGGCTCCTAAATGAAAGAGTGTTGCTTCTACAATAATCACAGCTCCATCTACGATCAATCCAAAATCGATTGCTCCCAAACTCATAAGATTTGCTGAAACACCAAAGACATGCATCATTCCAAAGGCAAAAAGCAAAGCTAGCGGGATAACAGAGGCAGTAACAAGTCCCGCTCTTAGATTTCCCAGCAAAAGCAGTAAAACGAAAATAACAATTAGAGCTCCCTCTACCAGGTTTGTGGTTACCGTACCGATTGCCTTATCTACTAATTTTGTTCGATCTAAAAAGGGCTCTATTACTACCCCTTCTGGAAGAGTTTTCCTAATCTCCTCCATTTTAAGCTTAACGCTTTCTATAACCTCAGCAGAATTTGCTCCTTTAAGCATCATTACAATGGCACTTACCACTTCCCCTTCTCCATTTCGGGTAGTGGCACCATATCTTACCGCACTTCCAATTTGGACTTTAGCTACATCCTTAATTAAAATTGGACTTCCACTGGAATTGTTTTTTACTACGATATTCCCAATATCTTCCAAAGAGCTAACCAAACCTTCACTTCTAATGAACAATGCGTTATTGCCTTTTTCAATATAAGCTCCTCCAGTGTTTTCATTATTAGATTCTAAAGCCTTAAAGATCTCGCCTATAGAAACATCCATGGCATTTAAACGTTCTGGTGCAATTGCAATTTCATACTGCTTGAGATGGCCTCCAAAACTACTAACATCCGCAACTCCCGGGGTGCCCAGTAATTGGCGCCGGATAATCCAATCTTGAATTGTTCTCAGTTCTCTATCGTCATACTTATCTTCATAACCTTCTTTAGTAGTGATTACGTATTGATATATTTCTCCAAGTCCTGTAGACAACGGAGCGATACCGGGTTTTCCTGCAGACGGCGGAATCTTAGCTTGGGCTTCAGTCAGGCGTTCATTCACTTGTTGTCTGGCCCAATAGATGTCTGTTTTTTCTTTAAAAACTATGGTAACCACAGATAGTCCAAATCTTGAAAAAGAACGTATTTCCTCAATTTCAGGAATTGTTGCCATAGTAATTTCTACAGGAAAAGTAATGAGTCTTTCTACTTCTACGGCAGCTAAATTTGGAGAGGTAGTAATTACCTGTACTTGATTATTAGTGATATCTGGTACTGCATCTACCGGTAACTGATTTAAGGAATAGACTCCCCAAAGCATTAATCCAAAAGTGAGCAATCCTATCACCAATTTATTGGTAATGGAAAATTTAATAATACTATTCAGCATAATTATATTGAGTATGAATATGGAAAAAATGAAATCTGTATTCCAATTGAGTTAGTCTTTACTCATTTGGATGTTAGATTTCGAAAATTATGTTGGTAAGTAAATTAAGCCTGAGGTGGCTGAAATGGGGAATCTATAAATTCTGAAAAAAGTGCTGAGTGATAAAGTGAATACTGAGGTTTTACCACCACAACTTCAGGCGAAATTAAATATTCTGTTGCTAGATATTGAAATATTGGAGAGTGTGCACAACAATGATGATTTCCCTGGAACGGAAGATCTTCATGATCTGAGTTTTCATGATGTTCTTGTGAACCATCAAAAGTAAAATAATCTTCCTCCAAAAAATCTATAAAGGAGTCTCCAAAAGCCTCATTGTGCTCTTTATAATGTTTCAAAAGATTTGGAATCTTTGGTAATTCACAACAAATATCTATTGTGAGTCCAAATCCCTGAAGTAGGAACAAAAAAGATAGCGATATGGATGTGATATGATTCATTCAGAACAAAAGTACTTTTTTTTGTTTGCAATGTCAATGCATTTAAAACCAAAAACCGATGCTAAAGAACCATTCATTAGATTTTATCTCTGGGGAATAAGAATATTTAACTTCTATAGGGCCTAAAAAAGTTTCTAATCCGTAGCCTAAAGCATAGCCTGTATAATCTGGAGTAGAGAGCCAGTTCCCTGTAGAATATAAATCGTTCTCTACATTTGCAAAATTGGCACTTGCAATTATATGGTTATTTTTAAAAAGCTCATAATCCAGTTCAACCAATGCTTTTATATAACTATCTCCAGAAATACTTATAAAATCGTATCCGTAAAAAGGAATAAAATTGTTGATGAAATCGTTCCCATATCCGCCTAAAAAGAAATCCAACGAATTTGGTCCCTCTTGACCTATTCTAAAACCTGTTTCTGAAGAAATTCTAGTAGTAAATTTGTGAAATGGACTAAAAACATAGCCTACAGTTCCTTTAGCAATAGAAAACTCGCTGAAATTGTTGTTATAATCTGATGAAAATAAATAGAGATGAAAATCCCCCTCGAAGAACACTCCTTTGGTAGGAAAGTATTTATTGTCGAAACTATCCAACTTTAAATATCCAAAAGCACTGTAATAACTACTCTTTTCAAAAGTTCCATTAGGGTTTCCCAGCTCCGTAAGACTTCCTAAAGTTTCTGTAGTTATTTTTAAATATTTATGTGCTGCACCAAGTCCAAATGAAAAAATTTGCTGGAATTGTGTTTCTAAGTAAAATTGATTGGTATAATCCTGATAATCTACTTCTATCTTATTGATACCGATTCCATCTACATTTGTATTAGCATCAACAAAATTGAACGGCACTCCTTTGTTAAAACTGTTATATCTGGAATTTATTCCGAAACTCCAGTAATATCCTTTGTCTACATAATATTGAAAATTATATCTGAAGTTATCTCCCAAAACAACATCTAGGGAGGCTACATCATTGGTGACCAAAGAACTTTTTCTTGTTAAGTTTATAAGAGCCCCGCTCTTATAC
>JBBSVD010000049.1:0-15442 GCA_038233835.1 Flavobacteriales bacterium
TGCAAAAATACAACTATTTTTTAATGCCGCAAATGTTGAACTATTTTTTTCTCAAAATAATAATTTTTATTTCAAAACGAGTAAAAATCACACTTTTAAAGACCATTTTTACAGCCTATTCGCCTAATATTTAGATCTTTATAATTCACGAGCATCAAATATATTTTGCTGGCTTGAAATAGCTAATTACCACCATTTCAGACCAAACCAATTTTCTGTTTATCCTTTCCTAATATGCTTTCGCAAAAAGAACTCTTTTATTAGATGGCTTTCCGCTGAAAATACAGATTCCTTCTTCCTCTTTTTGATCCATAGGAATACATCTTATTGTAGCCTTGGTTTTATCTTTTATCTTTAATTCAGTTTCTGAAGTGCCATCCCAATGTGCAGAAACAAATCCACCTTTGTTATTTAAAACCTCTTTGAATTCTTCAAAAGTATTTACTTCGGTTATATGAGAATCTCTATATTCTCTAGCTCTATTATGAAGATTTTCTTGAATCTCTATCATTAATCCTTTCACTTTCTCAACAACATCTTCCTGAGCAACAATCTCTTTAGTTAAAGTGTCTCTTCTGGCAAGTTCTACGCTCCCCTTTTCAAGATCTTTTGGACCTATAGCTATTCTAACAGGAACTCCTTGCAATTCATACTGCGCAAACTTCCAACCCGGCTTCTGCGTATCTCTATCATCGTATTTTACAACAACACCTTCTTCTTTAAGATCGGCCGCAAGTTGTTTAGCAACTTGAGAGATCTGTGCCAACTGCTCTTCTCCTTTATATATAGGAACAATTACAACTTGAATTGGAGCTAGACTTGGAGGCAATACCAAACCTTGATCATCACTGTGAGTCATAATTAGCGCGCCCATTAATCTGGTAGAAACACCCCATGAGGTAGCCCATACATGCTCTAATGCACCTTCTTTGGTAGCAAACTTTACATCGAAAGCTTTCGCGAAATTCTGACCTAAAAAGTGAGAAGTTCCAGCCTGCAGAGCTTTTCCATCTTGCATTAAAGCTTCAATACAGTAAGTTTCTTCAGCACCTGCAAAACGTTCATTTGCAGTTTTAATTCCTTTTATTACTGGAATTGCCATGAAATTTTCAGCAAATTCTGCATAGATATCGTTCATTTGCTCTGCTTCAACTATGGCCTCTTGCTTTGTAGCATGAGCAGTATGTCCTTCTTGCCAAAGAAATTCAGAAGTTCTAAGAAACAAGCGAGTTCTCATCTCCCATCTAACCACATTAGCCCATTGATTTATAAGAATAGGTAAATCTCTATAAGATTGGATCCATCCTTTATAAGTACTCCAAATAATAGCCTCTGACGTTGGCCTTACAATTAGCTCTTCTTCTAACTTAGCATCTGGATCTACAATTAATTTAGTGCTATCATTAGGATCTGCTTTTAATCTGTAATGAGTAACTACTGCACATTCCTTCGCAAAGCCTTCAGCATTCTTTTCTTCTGCTTCAAAGAGGCTTTTCGGCACAAATAAAGGGAAATAGGCATTTTGATGTCCTGTTTCTTTAAACATCCTATCAAGTTCAGCTTGCATTTTCTCCCATATAGCATAACCATACGGTTTAATCACCATGCATCCTCTAACGGCTGAGTTTTCGGCTAGATCGGCGCTGACTACCAATTCGTTATACCATTTTGAATAATCTTCTTTTCTTGCAGTTAATTTCTTACCCATTGCTGTATTTGGCATAAATGTTGCACTTTTAATAGCATTGTAGCTATTTTATAAAAGTTGCAATTAGTTAGCGCAAAACTAACTAATTTTGTAATGTTCAACAATTAAATACACCGCTAATGAAACTTTATAAATTTATTTCAAATTCAATATATTTCTTTATGGCTGCTGTGTCTTCGCTTTTGTTGACATCTTGTGGTTCCTATCAATATGCAGGTAATACTTCTGATGGGATATATGGAGATAATGAAAGCGTAGCTTCTACTGAAAGAGTAGAATACGGTACTCGTGAAGAAAATACCGGTTACTATAAAAAATTATTTGAGGAAGAAGCAGCTCTTTACGGAGATGTTTTGACTGAAGATGCAGTTTTTACTGATGTAGATGCATACTCATCTACTGGAAATTACGATTACGAAAATGTACAGAATTCCAATTATCAAGGCGGAAATGCGCCTTGGGGTAATTCTCCAGATCGTTATACTATAAATATATATAACGACGGATTCTATGGTGGATTCTATGATCCATTTTGGAGCAGAGGGTATTACGCATACAATCCTTTTTGGAACCCTGGTTTTTATGGACCTGGCTTTTACGGTCCCGGTTATTATGGACCTGGATATTATGGATCCCCATACTTTGGCGGAGGTTACTACGGAAATTATGGATATGGGTATGGTTTCAACGGCTTTATAAATGGAGGATCTAATTGGTATAACCCATATAATCATCAGTATAACAGACAGCATAATTTCAGACAAAATGTAGCATATTCTGCAGGAAGAAGAGGAGAAACAAGCAATTATAGCAATAGAACAAATGCCGTTAGAAATGCAGCTAATTTAGATAATAGAGGACGCAGTTCTACTTATTCCAGATCTATTAGGAATTTAAGAAATTCTGATGATGAGTACGGAATAACTAGACGCTCATCTAGATCTTATGATACAGGTGTTAGTGCTGATGGTAGATATAGCAGAGGAAGAAGTTCTTCTAACGGAGTTTCTACACCAACAGGAAGCCAAAGTGTATATTCCACAAATAGAACAAGTAGAAGTCAATCCCCTACAACTCGAAGCTCAAGTTCTACCAGTAGAAGTACAACTACTAGAAGCTCTTCTTCAGGAAGAAGTAGTGGTTCAACTTCTTCAAATAGAACCTCTAGCTCAAACAATAACAGAGTTAGAGGAAATCAATAAATAAAACATATTTCAATTAATGAAAAAGCTATATTTCACAGCCATAGCCCTTTTGGTTATGACTTTTTCTCAAGCACAAGATATTTCAGATGCTGTAAGGTATTCCACAGATCAACTTTCTGGAACAGCTAGATTTAGAGCAATGAGCGGGGCATTTGGAGCTTTAGGAGGAGATCTTTCAGCCATTTCCATTAACCCAGCTGGATCTGCAATTTTTTTAAGCAGCGCAGCAACAGTTACTCTGAGCTATAACGATAGAAAAAACGAAACTCAGTATTTCAACGGAATCAGCTCTAACTCCAATTCTGATGTTTATTTTGATCAAGCTGGTGCAGTTTTAGTATTTAATACTATGAAGGATGAAAACCCTTGGCGTAAATTTACTTTAGGAGTTAATTATTCTCAGAATAATTCTTTTGATGATAATTTTCTGGCACAAGGTATAAGTTCTAAGTCTATAGATTCTTATTTCTTGGCTTATGCAAGTGGAGTTCCTTTGGATCTTTTAGAAACCATAGATGGTGAAAGTGTTACAGATCTATATCTGTTTTTAGGTGAAACTGAAGGTTATGGTGCTCAACAAGCATTTTTAGGGTTTCAAGGATTTATTATAGACCCATTGACCGATGATCCACGTAATACCTCTTATACTTCTAGCATTGCTCCCGGAAGTTTTGATCAGCGATACTCATATGCCGCAACTGGTTTAAATGGGAAATTTGCTTTTAACTTTGCTACCAAATATCAGGATTTCTTGCATTTGGGAATCAATTTAAATGCTCACTTTATGAATTATGATAGAGCCACTCGTTTAGTAGAACAAAATTCTAATGCCGGCAGTGCAACTAATGAAGTTATTTTTTCAAATAATTTAAGCACCAACGGAAACGGATTTTCATTACAATTAGGATCTATAGCTAATGTAACTGATAATGTACGAGTAGGACTTACCTATGATTCCCCAACTTGGTATTTAATAAACGAACAAACAACACAACGTTTAGAAACGTTTAGTGCCGAATTTAGTGATCGTGTTTTTGTAGATCCAAATGTAGTAAATGCATATCCAGATTATAGACTTAAAACTCCAGGGAAACTTACCGGTAGTGTAGCCGTGCTTTTTGGAGATTCTGGCTTAATAAGTTTTGATTATTCTTATAAAGATTTTTCAAATACGGAATTTAGACCTTCAGACGATCTTGAGTTTGCATTTCAAAACAGTTTAATAAATGATAATTTGCAAGCTGCATCTACTTACAGAGTTGGTGGAGAATATAGAATTGCAAACTGGAGTTTAAGAGGTGGTTATAGGTTTGAAGAAAGTCCTTATAAAAATAGCTTCGCAATGGGAGATTTAAACGGATATTCTGCTGGACTTGGTTATGACTTTGGTGCTGTAAAAGCAGATCTTTCTTATGACAATTCTTCCAGAACAGATAATCCACAACTTTATCAAGTAGGCTTAACTAATACCGCTGAAATAAACCGTGATTTCTCAAGTGTAGTGCTCTCACTTAGTTTTGGGATCTAGTTCAGTTTAAAACAAAAAACAAAAAGCCGAATCATTAACAAAGATGCGGCTTTTTGTTTTTGTTCCTTTTAGATTTCTATCTCTTCAAAGTAAAATGACCTTTATACTCTGAGGTCTCGCCAGAATTTGGATCTTCAATATTCACTACAAACCAATAATCATCTGCTGGCATATTTGCCCCATTAAAAGTTCCATCCCATCCCCGACCGCGAGGATCCAATTGTTTAATTAATTTTCCGTATCTATCATAGATCAAAATTAGAGAAACGGTAATACTAGTTTCATTTACCACATTCCATGAATCATTGAAACCATCTGAGTTTGGGGTAAAAAATCTTGAATAACCAATCATTCTAAACTTTTCTGAAGTTGCCATACCACACCCGTTAATTTCTCTTGCTGTAATAGTATGTGTACCAGGAGCTACATTATTAAACACAGGGTTTTGCTGAAAGGACGCACCATCCAATTGATATTCGAAAGTTGGAATAGCATCTACAAAACCTGTGGCCGTGGCTGTAACAACATATCCATCTATAAAATCGCTTCCAGCAATACTTATTTCCACAACTTTAGGAGCTGAAAAATAATTGATCTCAGAATTATAGGTTTTGGAACATCCTGTTTTATTATTAGTGACAAGAAGAGTAATATCAGTGATTTCTGGAGCCGTATTAAATGTAAGAATTGGATTTTGAATGCCATCTCCATCAGGATCATTCATAATGTTCCATTCATAAGTGAATTCTGGACCAAGATCGGTACCAATACTCTCCGGATTTAACAGATCACCGTTAAGGTCCACACAAAATGCAGTGATCTCTGGTAAATTTATTTCTGGTATTCCAGATATATTAAGTTTAAATTCAACTTGATTAGAGACACAACCAGTGCGTTCATCTGTAATAGTAGCCAATATTTTCTGTGCATTTGTTGCTTCAAAAGCTGACGGATTTTCAATCTTCAAATTGCTATCCAAATTTTGCTGTGAAATATAAAAATTAGCTGTGAAATTGCTGCTAGCAGGTGAAATAGTCTGCGTCAATTCATCCTTAACTTCAGTCAGATCAAAAACAGCGGTGCTTTCATTACTGCATCCTAATAGATCTTTTGGTGTTGCTGCTATAGGAACATCAAAATATTCTATCAAAATTTCATCATCCAACTTCAAGCCTGTGGTTTCATTAACAGCGATAACTTTATATAATCCTGAAGTTGTAACGGTATATTCAGGACTGATTTGATTGGAAAGCAAATCAAATGAATTTGTAGCTTCATTAAAAACATAATATTCATATCTGGTAGCAATTACATTGGAAGCCATTAAAATAATTGGTGATGCATCGCAATTAGCAATATCATCCCCCAATATATTAACAATCGAGCAATCTGTAGTTCCCGAATTGGATTGTGCTAAATTAGTTTGCTCTAAACTTATAAAGCCTGGCATTTCAGAATAATTTGTAATCAATACCACATATACTTGGCCAGCTATTGCATTATTGATCACCAGATTCTCAACTGGAGAAGGAGAATAACTACATCCTACTACTCTGGAAATTGAAAGTGACGCATTACTGCAAAGATCATCATCTTCTGTAAATGGACCCCAAGCAATAAAATCTACATCTAAAGTTTCTCCACTTCCATCTGCATTTCGAGTTTGTTTTATAAGAAAATCCAATTTTCCAGATTCTTCTACCTTCAGATAAAACCATGCTGGATATGGCTGCCTTTCCAAACATCGGTAGTTTGGTCCTTGCTCGGCACTAGAAATATCACCACTTGCACTATTAGAATTAGAGAAAACAAAAGAAGATGTGCCCGCACAAAAAGGCTGAATACTGGAGCAACGATCACCTTGAGCGAACATAACTCCACTTCCCATTATCAATATGGAAGCAAATAACAAATATTGTTTCAAATACTTCATATTACCTATTCTTAATAGCTTGCAAATTACATCTTTTACAGCAAATTACAGATGCTGCTTTTCCAAACATTGCTTTAAAGAGTCATAAAATATGTATCTTTGCAAGCTGATTAAAGAGATTACGACTAGTTTTGAAAAAAGTGCTATGAAGATAGAACAAATGGAAAATAGAATAGACGAAATGGGCGATGCTCACGTTGCTACCAGTGCAAAGAATCCTTTAAGGGAAGATGCATTCGATTTAAGCAATGAAGAAAAGATTGCCTTGATAAATAAAGATGTAACACGCATACTAGAAACTCTGGGTATGGATCTCAACGACGATAGCATAAAAGGAACCCCTCAAAGGGTTGCTAAGATGTTTGTAAATGAGATCTTTTCAGGATTAGACCCGAAACGCAAACCTAAAGCTTCTACTTTCGAAAATAAATATAAGTATGGTGAAATGTTGGTAGAAAAAAACATCACCATTTACTCTACTTGTGAGCATCATTTACTTCCTATAGTGGGGAGAGCTCATGTTGCATACATTTCTAAAGGAAGTGTAATTGGTTTATCTAAAATGAATAGAATTGTAGATTATTTTGCAAAAAGACCTCAAGTACAGGAACGCATGACAATGCAAATTGTACAAGAACTACAAAGTGCTTTGGGAACTCCAGATGTTGCTTGTGTTATAGATGCCAAACATTTATGTGTGAATAGCAGAGGAATTCGAGATATTGAAAGCAGTACAGTTACTAGTGAATTTGGTGGTGCATTTAAAGAAGCTTCAGTTAGACGAGAATTCTTAGATTATATTAAATTAGACACTTCGTTCTAATTTATTTTCGATTAAAAAACTTAGCAATAAATAACCTATGTCGCTTTACAAAGAACAAAGCTTAAAACTTTATAATTCCATTTCAGGAGAAAAAGAACTTTTTCAACCTATTAACGAAGGCCATATTGGCATGTACGTGTGTGGACCAACAGTATATAGCAATGTTCATTTAGGTAATTGCCGAACGTTTATTTCTTTCGATCTCGTTTTTAGATATTTGAAACATCTTGGATATAAAGTGCGCTATGTGAGAAATATCACCGATGCCGGGCATTTAGAAAATGATGCCGATAGCGGTGAGGATAGAATAGCAAAAAAAGCTCGATTAGAGCAAATAGAACCTATGGAAGTGGTTCAGAAATATACTGTGGATTTTCATAACACCCTTCAAAAATTCAATAATTTACCTCCAAGCATTGAGCCAACAGCTACAGGGCATATTGTAGAACAAATTGAAACTATTAAAACCATTCTTGAAAAAGGATTTGCTTATGAAGTGAATGGCTCCGTCTATTTTGATGTTTTCAAATTTAATAAAGATCATGATTACGGTAAATTAAGCGGGCGCACTATTGAAGATATGATTGCGAATACTCGCGAGCTTTCTGCTCAAAGCGATAAGAAGAATCCGCAGGATTTTGCACTTTGGAAAAAAGCAGAACCACAACATATCATGAGATGGCCATCTCCTTGGAGTGATGGTTTTCCAGGTTGGCATTTAGAATGTACTGTAATGAGCACCAAATATCTGGGTGAACACTTTGATATTCACGGTGGCGGAATGGATCTTAAATTCCCGCATCATGAATGTGAGATTGCTCAAGGTGAAGCTTCTACAGGAAAAAACCCTGTGAATTACTGGATGCATGCCAATATGCTTACTCTTAACGGGCAGAAAATGGCTAAAAGCACCGGGAACAATATTTTACCAAATGAAATTTTTACAGGTGAAAATGATAATTTAAGTAAAGGATTTAGTCCTTCTGTGGCAAGATTTTTTATGCTTCAGGCAAACTATCGAAGCATCCTAGATTTTTCCAACACGGCCTTATTAGCAAGTGAAAAAGGTTTCAACAGATTAATGGATGCCTTTAGAAATAGTTCATACTTACCAGTAAGCTCAACTACAACTAATTTCTCTGTTGTAGAATGGAGAGAGCGTTGTTACGATGCCATGAATGATGACTTTAATAGTCCCATTTTAATAGCAACTTTATTTGAAGCTGTTAAATTTATAGTTGCTGTAAAAGAAGGAAATGAGCAAATTTCTGAAGAAGATAAGAATTTACTCACTTCTACCCTCGAGGACTTTATTTTTGATGTATTAGGTTTGGTAGATTCTGCAATTGCGAATCAGGATAATTCAGAAAAATTATCAGGGGCAGTAGAATTGCTTATTCAACTGCGAGCCAATGCACGAAACAATAAAGATTTTGCAACAAGTGACCAAATTAGAGATCAATTATCTGCCTTAGGAATCCAACTAAAAGACGGCAAGGAAGGAACTGTATTCTCTATTGAAGATTAATTGGACTTAAATATCCCGTGATGCTAAAGAAAATGTTAGCATATCCATTTATATTGTTGGTGAGATTTTATCAAAAAGCCATCTCTCCACTTACTCCAGCCACCTGTAGGTACTCACCCACTTGTTCGCAATTCACTCTTGTAGCCCTACAAAAATATGGTTTTTTTAAAGGCGGGTGGATGAGTGTTAAAAGAATAGTTAGCTGCAATCCTTGGGGAGGTTCCGGTTATCATCCGGTTCCTTAACTCATCCTTATTTATTTTAAAGAACTATTGCAAAACCATGCAAATACGTATCTTTACCCTTCAATTTTAAAAAATAATTCATGCTTTTCAATGCAATTGTCTGGAGTCCTTCTGAAGGATTAGATTTAGGATTTTTTACGCTTCACTATTACAGTTTAATGTTTCTTATAGCCTTTGGACTTGGATGGTATATCATGAAAAGCATTTTCAACAAAGAGGGTGTTTCCATAGAAAAACTTGACTCTTTATTTATATATACCGTTTTAGCAACTCTTATTGGAGCCAGGTTAGGTCATGTGTTTTTCTACGATTGGGAGTATTTTCAAAATCATTTATTGGAGATTTTTTTACCAGTTCGCTTTGAACCAGAATTCGAATTTACCGGATTTAGAGGATTGGCAAGTCATGGTGCTGCAATAGGAATTATTGTTGCCATGTATCTTTATAGAAAGAACGTTCTAGATAAACCAATTTTATGGATACTTGACAGAGTGGTTATTCCGGTAGCGAGTGGAGCAATTTTTATTAGAATTGGAAATTTCATGAATTCTGAAATAATTGGAAAACCAACAAATAGTGATTACGGAGTGATATTTGAAAATCTTGGCGAAACTTTTCCGAGACATCCAGCTCAGTTATATGAATCATTCTGCTACCTACTTATTTTTATCCTTTTATGGTTTGTATATTGGAAAACCGATAAGAAGCAAAAAATTGGATACATCTTTGGACTGTTCCTAGTACTATTATGGACAGTAAGGTTCTTTGTAGAGTTTCTTAAAGAGCCCCAAGTTGAAGAACGCGCAGTTTGGCTAATAAACACAGGACAGTGGCTTAGTATTCCTTTTATTATTGCAGGTTTTTATTTTATGTTTAGACCAACCACAAAAGTAGTTGCATGAAAAAGCTAAGAAGATATATAATTCTAGGATTCTCGGCAGGTATTTTATTATCCTGTGCAGAAGATGCCAAAGATTCCTCTATTGATACTCCTGAGATTTCCTTTCAGAAAGAAGGAGAATTATACCTTTTAAAATCTGGAGATACTTTACATAAAATTGCAATCGAATTTGCTGAAAGTGACTACGAGCATCAAACCGGGCTTATGTACAGAAAATCTCTTGGGCAAGATGAAGGCATGCTGTTTTTATATCCTTCTGAAGCTATGAGAAGCTTTTATATGAAAAACACTTACATTCCTCTAGATATTATATTTTACAGCAAGGATAGCGCTGTAGTTAGCTTTCAGGAAAATGCCAAACCTTTAGATGAAACCTCTTTACCTTCAACTGCGCCTGCACAGTTTATTTTAGAGTTGAATTCGGGTAAAGTAAAGGAGTGGAATATTGAAGTAGGAGACAAAATTGATTTCAATAAAGACTAAGTTTATAATCTTATTAATAGAAAACAAAAAAGCCTGATCTCAATAAGATCAGGCTTTTTTTATGTGCTTAGTTAGGTTCTGTTGAATTATTCGGCAACTACCACCTTTTTCTTTTCTTCTAAAGATCCTTTTTTCTTCACACTATCAACCATGATAGGTGTTGCAATGAATAAAGATGAATAAGTACCTACTATGATACCTACGATCATTGCGAACATGAATCCTCTCAAACTCTCTCCACCAAATATGAATATTGCAAGCAATACTAATAAAGTTGTTAATGAGGTGTTCAAAGTTCTACCTAAAGTACTATTCAAAGCGCTATTAACTACTTTTCCTAATGGCCATGTGGTATGCTCGTTAACATATTCACGAATCCTATCGAATACCACCACGGTATCATTCAGGGAGTAACCAATTACCGTTAAGATTGCTGCAATGAATGCTTGATCGATCTCCATGCTAAATGGCATGATATTATAAGCCAGAGAGAAGATCCCTAATACTATAAGTACATCATGAAATACCGCAATTACAGCACCTAAACTGTATTGCCATTTTCTAAATCTTAAAAGTATATAAAGGAATACAACGATCAATGATCCTAATACTGCCCAAAAAGAGTCATTTTTAATATCATCTGCAATGGTTGGTCCTACCTTCATAGATTTCATAATACCAATATTACGTTCTGAAGCACCTATGGTAAAATCATCATAGGTAATATCTGAAGGTAAATTTGGTTGTAAAGCATCAAACATCATCTTTTGGATCTCTGTTTCTACAGTTTCACCATCATCTTCAACCTTATATTTAGTAGTAATTTTTAACTGATTGTTTGCTCCAAAGGTTTTTGCCTCGGCACTTCCAAATACAGCTACTAAATCACTCTGAACATCTGTTGCATTAACATCATCTGCAAATCGCACTGTATATGTTCTTCCTCCAAGAAAATCTACTCCTTGATTTAATCCATTAACAAATAAGGAACCAACACTAATAAGGATAAGAACTCCAGAAATAGCATAAGCAATCTTTCTTTTTCCTAAGAAATCTACATTCATATTGGCAAATAAGTTCTTAGTAGCCGAAGTACTAAATGCTAATGATTTACCATTCTTGCCGTATCCATCTATAAATAATCTAGTAATAAAGATTGCAGTGAACAACGAAGTTGCTATACCTATTAATAAGGTAGTTGCAAAACCTTTAATTGGTCCAGTTCCTAATACCAATAAGATGATACCTGTAAGTCCTGTTGTAATGTTTGCATCTAAAATAGATGACAATGCATTGCTGAAACCATCTTTTATAGAATCTCTTTGAGATTTTCCCTTTGCGAGTTCTTCTTTTATCCTTTCAAATATAAGTACGTTCGCATCCACAGACATACCTATGGTTAATACGATACCTGCGATTCCAGGTAAAGTAAGCACCGCACCAAGTCCGGCTAATATTCCAAAAATAAATAAAATGTTCACCACTAAAGCAACATCTGCAAAAATACCAGCTTTACCGTAATAGAAGATCATCCATAATAATACGAATGCTAATGCAATAAGGAATGAGTTAATACCACTATCTATAGCTTCTTGTCCTAAAGATGGACCCACTATTTCACTTTGAATAATATCTGCAGAGGCAGGTAATTTACCAGCTCTAAGTACGTTGGCTAAATCTTGCCCTTCAGTAATATCAAAATCTCCAGTGATCTCACTTCTTCCACCACCAATTGGTCCAGTAGAAACTCCTGGTGCAGAATAAACAACGTTATCAAGAACAATAGCAATATTGCTTTTTTCTGTATAAGCTCTTCCGGTCATTTCTTCCCAGGACTTAGCTCCTTTTCCATTCATTTGCATAGATACTGCAACTCTTCCTACTTGATCGTAGGTTTGTTGTGCATCCGTAATAACATCTCCTGTAAGAGCAGGTATCATTTCACGATCACCCTTTAATGCATAAAGATCTGTAAGATTATCTTTAGAAACTCCCCAAACAAATTCAGCAAAACGAAGATCTGCAGGTAAAAGTGATCTTACCTGAGACATATTTAAGTATTCTCTAACTTGTGCAGTATCCTTAGAAGCAAATGTTGCCAATACTGGGCTTCCTTGGAAACCTGGCGAAACCATCATACTTAATAATGGATTGTTTGCTGGTACAACTTCTGAAGTATCTTCTGCACTAGCTAAAAGATCTTCAATTTCCTGATCTCCATCAGAAGCTGATACTGTATCAACTTTTTGAGAAGATTGTTCTTTTTTGGAATTCAACTGAGCAATTGTATTGTTTGCGTTTACTAGAAAGTTTCCGAAATCTGTGTTTTTATGAACATACCAGAACTCTAACTGCGCAGTACTTTGAAGTAATTTCTTAACACGCGAAATATCTTTAGCTCCAGGAAGCTCCACTAAGATTCTTCCTGTATTTCCTAGACGTTGAATGTTTGGTTGAGTTACCCCAAATTTATCGATACGCTTACGCAATACTTCAAATGCTGAAGTAATAGATTCGTTAACTTTTTCTCTGATGATGGGTTTAACTTCAGAATTTGTCATTTCAAAGTTAACCTGATCGCTAAGTGTCTTATTAGCAAAAATATCTGGAGAAGCTAATTTAGCACCTTCATTCTTTTCGAATGCTTCAAAGAAAAGGTCTATATAACTTTCTTGACTGTCTTTTTGTGCAGCATCTGCCTCGACTAATGCTTTATTAAATGCTGGATCTTTACTATTGTTAGCTAATCCCTTTAAGATATCTCTTACAGAAATTTGTAGAATTACGTTAATCCCACCTTTAAGGTCAAGCCCTTTGTTAAGTTCTTTATCCTTGGCAGTGTTATAAGTAATTCCAGCAAATATCTCGTTATTTCCAACAGAGTCTAAATACCTGTTTTCTTCGATATCTCTTTTTACAGAATAATCTTCTACGTTAGCACCTATTTTTTGCGTAGCAAACGCCTCTGCATCACTCTCTACTCCATTGGCAATGAATGTAAATGATAATTGGTAAATACATACCAAACCAAATAAAATCGCAAAAATCCTGATCAGTCCTTTATTCTGCATTATTCTTTAATATTTAATGTCATTTTTTAAAACGGACAAATATAGGACTTCATTAATCAAATCCCAATATTTTTTTTTTGAAAAATTTAACTTTTAAAACATAAAAAATGCCACATCTCATGTGGCATTTTTATGGATTCAGCTAACGTTGAAACCTTATATTTATCTTGTTTAGAAAGTTAGCAAGTCGTTGGTTTTCTTAACTCCTTCAGCACTTTCCTTGATCTTTGCTTTTTCGGCATCGTTCAATTCTATTTCTACGATCTGCTCTATACCATCTTTCCCTAAAATTGCAGGTACTCCAATACAAAGATCTTTTAGTCCATATTCACCTTCTAATAAAGCAGAACAAGGGAACATTTTTTTCTGGTCGCATGCTATTGCTTGAACCATAGCAGAAACAGCAGCTCCAGGAGCATACCATGCACTTGTTCCTAACAATTTAGTCAAAGTTGCACCACCTACTTTAGTATCTTCAGAAACCTGATCCAATCTTTCTTCAGAAAGAAATGCAGAAACAGGGATACTATTTCTTGTAGCCATTCTTGTTAAAGGCACCATTCCAGTATCGCTATGACCACCTATTACCATTCCATCAACATCTGACGGAGGACACTCCAAAGCTTCACTCAATCTATATTTAAAACGAGCACTATCTAAAGCTCCACCCATTCCAATAATTCTGTTTTTAGGTAATCCTGTTGTTTTATGAACCAAATAGGTCATAGTATCCATAGGATTACTCACCACGATAACAATGGCATCTGGGGAATGTTGAATTAAATTACTAGAAACTTCTTTTACAATGTTTGCATTAATCCCGATTAACTCTTCTCTGGTCATTCCTGGTTTTCTAGGAATACCACTTGTTATTACAACCACATCACTTCCAGCAGTTTTAGAATAATCATTGGTAGAGCCTACTATTTTAGAATCGAAACCATTTAAAGTGGCGGTTTGCATAAGATCCATTGCTTTACCTTCTGCAACCCCTTCTTTTATATCTACCAGAACAATTTCTGAAGCAAAATTCTTAATTGCGATATATTCTGCACAACTAGCACCTACGGCACCAGCTCCAACTATAGTAACTTTCATGTTATATGATTTTAAATATTATTTATTTTTGTCTTGCGAAAATACGAATTATGCCTTATTTATATAATAAGGAATGGTTAAATGTCTTTAATTGAATCTATAATGTAATCCAACATTAGCATTAAATAAGTTACTTGCAGTTAATAAAGTACTTATCTTTAATTTGTTCGCATAAAAATTGAAGCCAATTGTTCCTTTGAATTTTCCCTCATTATTACCAATTCCAGAAAGCGCATCATTTAATGCACCTAAAGAACCACCAGTTCCACCAAACGCATAATCAAAAGAGGAATTAGTGTAACCCACTCCTCCAACAACCTCGAAAGTATCATAGAGTTTTGATCCCATTGCCTGAATGTTAAAAAGATCGGCATCTACATCTATTCTATTAAGACTCGCGATTATTATATCTAATGGCAAAAATTTATAATTCGCAGTAAAATTGCTATAAGATCCCACTAAAGCAAACTGGAAATCTTCAGCATTGAATCTTTTTTGGAAATATTGACTTATATTATGTTTTACACCTGCCCCGTAAGTGCTAATACCAACATCGTTTATAAAAATTTCAGGAAGATATCTCAAAGCGATCTCGGTTTTAAAAGGTAGACCAACAGTTACTTGAGGAAAAGCATGAATAATCACTTTTTTATCCAAACCATCTAAGGCATCAAACGTAAAGCTTCTTCCGCCAAAATTGCCTTCATAAACCACATCGGTATTACCTCCATATACAGTTGGCAATAATTGATTATTATCACCTTGAAATCTCAAAACTTTAAACTGTGAATCATCTCTAACAGATTTATTTAATTTACTATTGGGAACGAATAAGGCATTTCCATGCACCGAAACCTCTATTTGCCACTTTTTTAAAGTAGATGCAGAAGAGAACCATCCGGCACTAGCTTGCAATGCA
>JBBSVD010000050.1:0-15342 GCA_038233835.1 Flavobacteriales bacterium
GTTAGCACAAAAAATGATTGAGGAAATTAAAGCGATTGTATCCTAGGTTCTTGGAAACACAGCAGCATCTTCCGGGATGGGAGCATCTTTATGCTTCCATCTTTTATGTGTCCAAAGATAATATTCAGGTTTTTCCTTGATCTGCTTTTCCAATTCTGTGAGAAACTTATTGGTTATTTTAAACTCTGGTTCTGCCGCAGCATTATCTGTAATTGGAATAAAACTGGCTTGATAAAATCCTCTTGCTTTCTTTTCCACATGAAGATAAACAACAGCCATATCCAAATTCTTAGCTAATTTTTCTGCACCCAGAAATATAGGAACCGTGGTTCCCATAAATTTCGACCAGTATTTTGCTCGAGCTATTTTAGGGGATTGATCTGCTACAAAAGCGTATACGCCTAATTTTCCGTTTTGCTGATTGTTCTTAATACTTCTAGTGGCTTCAGAAGTAGTTATCAATTCTCCATCAAATCTTCCACGAATATCTTTGGCCATTTTATCGAAATGTGGATTTTGAACTTTTTTATAAATTCCGTAGCCTCTGTAATCTAATCCGTAAAGCTGAAGCGCATTTATCCACTCGTAACTGGCATAATGTCCGCAAATAAGAATAATGCTTTTATTAAGTTCTCTTATTCTTTGGATCTCACTTATATTGGTAAATGTATAGCGTCTTTTTAATTCTTTATTAGGAATAGAGATACTCTTAACCATCTCCAAGAACATATCACACATATGTTGGAAAGATCTTTTACTAATCCTGTTATACTCTTTTTCTGATTTGTTAGGAAGTGCCAAGTGTAAATTTTCAATAACCGTTTTTCTTCTATAACCCACCACATAGTAAACTATAAAAAACACGAGGTCTGAAACTTTATAAAAAAGCCAAAATGGAAATCGAGAAGTTAACCATAAAAAAGGATAGACTAACCAGAAAACTAATCGCTGCATCAACAAAAAATTTAGGCAAATATATGGTATATTTGGCGTTAAACGTAAGTATCTATGGGAGATTTAAGCTTGATAACAATTATTATCATTGCAGCAAATGTTATAATTTCATTCAAGGGTTTTAACGATCCGATGTTTTTTGAAAAATACAAATTTAATGTTGGCGATATCAAGGCCGGTGCAAAATATCAAATCTTTACCTCTGGATTTCTACATGTAGACACTTCTCATCTTTTTGTGAATATGCTTACGTTATACTTCTTTGCCAATGTGGTGATTAATGATATGGGTACTGTAGGATTTATAATAGTTTACCTCGTAAGTTTAATATTAGGAAATCTATTGAGTTATTTCTTTCATAAGAACGATCTTAATTATACCGCAGTTGGTGCAAGTGGTGCGGTAATGGGTATCTTATATTCGGCTATACTTTTAAGACCAGATATGATGCTAGGGTTGTTTTTTATTATCCCGGTTCCTGCTTATATTTTTGGAATTGGTTATTTGCTTTACACTATTTATGGTATGAAAAAGAGGCTAGGCAATATTGGTCATGATGCGCATTTTGGAGGCGCTGTAGGTGGTTTTGTAATTACACTTATGTTGGCACCTTGGATCTTTGAGCAACATTTACTCATGGTTATCTTACTGGCAATACCAATTCTTATACTTTTTATTCTTCAAAAAGCAGGAAAGATATAAGCATGGTATTCTTATTGTAATAGCTGTAGAAATCTAAAAAATTAAAATCATGAAATCAATTTTAATATTATTTGCTGCATTAGGAACCTTTGCGGTTCAGGCACAACAAGTTAATAACATTACACCTGCGGTTACGGTAAATGGTGAGGGAATTGTGAAAGTAATTCCAGATGAGGTTGTTATTAAATCCAGAATAGAGCATGAAGGAGATGATGCACAAGATGTAAAGAAGAAAAATGATGATGTGGTTGATGCGGTGATAAAATACTTAAAATCTCAAGGTATTCCAGAGAAAAATATTCAAACAGATTATGTCAATTTAAATAAGAACTATAATTACGATAACAAGACCTATAGCTATGTTGCTAATCAAGCGATATCTATTAAACTAGACGATCTTAAGAATTATGAAAAGATAATGAGCGGTTTGCTAAAGGCTGAATTGAATAGAATAGATGGAGTACAGTTCAAGTCCTCCAAGATGGAAACTTACACGACTGAAGCTAGAAAAAAAGCAATGATAGATGCAAAATCTAAAGCTACAGATTACGCCAGTGCTTTAGGACAATCAATTGGAAAAGCAATTAGTATAAGTGAACTGGAAACTAATAATTTTCCACCTATGTACAGAATGAATGAAATGAAAGCAAGTTCAGATTCTATGGAACAACAAGAAACTATTGCTCCAGGAGAATTGGAGATAAAAGCCAAGGTAACCGTGGCTTTCGAATTGAAATAATTTTTAATTTTAGGATAAATAAAAAAGACTTCTGAAAGATCAGAAGCCTTTTTTATTGTCACATTTAGTTTGTCGAAATTTGCTTTTAATTTTAATATTGTCATTCTGGACGAAATGTAATGGAATGAAGAATCTCAAGATTGCAAAGAGATTCCTCATTTGTCGGAATGACAATTCTATATACTTGTCACATTAAGCTTGTCCAAATGTGACTATTAGAATTATTCTTCTAATAGTTCTTTTACCTTAGCTTCCAAATCATCACCCCTAAGATTTGTTGCTACTATTACCCCATCTTTATCTAATAAAAAAGCGGCGGGTATTGCTCTAACATTGTATAATTTAGCAATAGGGTCATTCCAGAACTGCAAATTAGATACTTGATTCCAGGTTAGATTATCTTCCTTAATTGCTTCTACCCATTTATCTTTTTGCCCTTCTCTATCTAAAGAAACTCCTATAATATTAAATCCTTTATCGTGATATTTATTAAATACATTTACAACATTTGGGTTCTCCATTCTACAAGGCTTGCACCAAGCTGCCCAAAAATCTATTAGAGTTACTTTTCCTAAAACTTCATTTAAAGCAATAACCTTTCCCTCTGGATTTGGAGCTTTGAATTCTGGAGCTTTACTTCCAATTTCTGTAGTTATTTTGCTATCTATATTTACTTTTAATGTTTTAGCTAGCGAAGTTTGTTTTAGATCTTCGGAAATGTCTTCATAAAGTTCATTCACTTCTCTTGCAGGAGCTTGAAGATTCAACATATCTGTAAGCACCAAAACTGTAACAAAATTGTCTTTATTTTCTTTCGCTATCTTTTTCTTATAAGCCATATCACCATTTCTTAGAGCTTCTTCCTCTTGCTGAAGCTTGACAATACTCAGCGAGTCTCTTGTGCCCATCATGGTGTTGCGCAAATCATTTCTTACTTTGGACACCTTTATATTAACTTCTTTCAGATGATTCAAATAAGTGCGAAAAAGTTTATTTTCTTTCCCTCCATTAACTTCAGAAGATTGAATACTATCTGTATAAACGTTAAAATTGATAGGCTCATTTTCTGAAATAAACAAAACATTTCCCTGGATGCCTTCAATAGTAATAAAACTTAAATTAGAGGAAGTAACTTCAGGCATATCTAAGGAGAACTTCCCTTCTTTTACTGCTACAGAATCTACACGAGTTGGCTGATTATTTGCATCTAATTCGGATACATAGATCATTTTCCCATCATCAACATTTTTAAGATCTCCAGAAATAGAATATCCCTCTTTTTCTTTAGCGCATCCTATAATTAACACTGCTATTAAAGCTATAAATAATTGTTTCATTTGCTTATTATTTCCACAAAAATACGTAACTCACATTGGATTGCTGAAATTAGTTTGTAAAAAAATGTTAATTTCAATCCATGCAATGTTGGGCCCTAAAAGAAATAGTAATTTTATCCTATAATTATAATTATGAAAAATCAGCTTCAGGATTTTCCCTTAGATATAAAGATTAGCTTCCATAGGATTATTGAGCAATATAAGCTTCAGGTCAAGCAAGAGCAAAGCAGTATTTCGAAAGAATATATGGAAAAGGTTTTGGCCTATGTTTCTTCATTCCCTAAACTTGAAGAAGGATTAGATGATCCTAACGATCTTATTAAATATAAGGATGTTATCAAGATCTTACTGGATGAGCTTTTCCCTTATATACTTACTAATAATGAAATAAAGGCAGCATCTCTTCCTTTTCATAATCTGGTTTTTAATTCTTCAAAAAGATTTAAAAATATCTTGGACAAGGCGGGAGATGATTTTGAACTCGCAATGCGAAATATAGATGAGGATATGTATTACATCTATGGATGTATCATTATTCTTAATCATCATTACGGATATAAAATAGATTTTTCCAGACCCTTATATTATGATATTCCAGATGAAACAGGTATTCTAAAACACTATAGAATTGCTTTAAATGCTGATTTTATTGAAATTGAAAAAGGAGAGAACGCGATTGATCTCACCGAGGATGATGTAGATTTTTTAATTCAAAATATAGAAGATGCAGACTTATGGAGGGAAAAGTTTCCGCCTTTAAGTTGGATATTCAAGGGATTTATAATCATGAATCTTACAGATGTAACAGTAGATGATGCTATTTCTGACCTAAAAACCACTTTATTACATAAAGAAACATCAGATGAAGAAGAACTTTTAAAGTTTCAAGAGATCTTCCAGTCTATATATAGGCTTCCAGATATAAGGGTTGGGTTTACAGTGTTCAATAAGGCCGATATGATCTTTGAACATATGGAAAATCGTGATGCCTTTAGTTTTATTTTAGATACTAAAAAAGAAGGAGATTGTAAAGAGAGCATTTGTGAGGAAACCTTTAAAAAACTAATCAAAGAGCAGAACTATTTTTCTATAAATAATGTAGAGCGATATGCGAAAGAAACTAACAATAATCAGCTTTCTCAAAATTTGCTTAAGAATAATGTGATGAGCTGTATTTTTGCTCCTATTGCTATAGAAAATGATCTTTGGGGAATTCTGGAATTGGTTTCTTATAGAAAAAATGAGTTGAATAGTATTAATGCCATTAAGTTAGATGACATCCTTCCTTACATAGTTACGGCTGTGGAACGTAACAGAAGTGAATATGAGAATAAGGTAAAAGCGGTAATACAAAGCGAGTGTACTGCAATTCATCCTAGTGTATTGTGGATCTTTGATCGAGAAGCCAAGCAATTTATAAAAGATTTTAATGAAGACGGATTAGCTTCATTTAAGGATATCGCCTTTAAAGATGTATATCCGTTATATGGACAAATAGATATTGTTGGTTCTTCTGATGCTCGAAATTCTGCTATTCAGAATGATCTTATGCATCAGTTAGAAGAGATAGAAAACATTATAGATACGGCATATACTAAAGAGAAAATGCCGATCTACGATCAAGTAAGATTTAGAATAACCGAATTCAAGGAAGATCTTCAAGACACTTTGAATGCCTCTAGTGAGCAGCGTGTTTTGAACCTTTTAAAAAAAGAAGTGAATCCATTGATGGATCATTTAAGTAAGCAGTCTGGGGAATTACATGATCTTGTGGAAGCTTATCAGAAAAAATTAAATACTGAAACTGGGATTATTTACAATGAACGTAAGGATTATGATAATACAGTACAGCGTATTAATAGAACGATGGCCAGATTATTAGACAAGAAGCAAATTGAGGCTCAAAAGATCTATCCACACTATTTTGAACGTTATAAAACCGATGGAGTAGATCACAATATTTATATAGGAGCTTCATTGAGTCATGATAAACCATTTAATGAAGTATATCTTTATAATCTAAGATTATGGCAGTTGGCTACTATGTGTGAAATGGAGAACAAGTTCTATGAGCTTCAAAAAAATACGCCAATTCAGTTAGATGCTGCATCCCTAATCCTTGTTTTTAATAGCACCCTTTCTATAAGATATAGAATGGATGAGAAGAAATTTGACGTGGATGGTACCTATAACGCCAGATATGAAATTATCAAAAAGCGTATAGATAAAGCATTTATAAAAAATACAGAGGAGCGAATTACTCAAAAAGGGAAGATCTCTATTGTTTATTCACAAAGCAGTGATCAGCGGGAATATTTAAGATATATAAAATACCTACAGATAAAACAGTATTTGGGAGACGAGGTGGAATTGTTGGAGCTGGAGGATGTTCAAGGAGTGATTGGCCTAAAAGCAATCCGGGTAAATATATTATATCACCCGGATGACAAAGCTTTTGATAAGGCAATTACTTATGACGGTCTTATAGACTACTTAAGATAGAACGCTACTACAAAACTTAAGACAGAAGCAATAATTCCTACCATAAAAACAGTATAGGTAAGTCTTAAAAGCATGTACTTTCTATGTAATACTTTTCCTAATAAGTGAAGATCCAACATTAGAGATTCGTACACATAATCTTTATCCTTAATTATTTCGTGGATTCCCCATTTAAATTGTTCGAAAGGCATTTTATGGAAATTACCGAAGAATAAAAGATTCACATCTCTTTTCTCTACTTGCTCCTTAGTAAATTCTCCTGTGGTTACATTTGGTCTAGTAGACATAATAGAGAGTATAATAGAAGCCACACTAAAGATCACTAATATTAATGTTGGGATCAATAAATGCTTGTTGGTAACAGCATCCAGTTTTGGGATGATGTTTGCCAATGCAAGTGAAATTATAATTGCGTTTACAGATAAAAGAATGTTCGCTTTTGTATCTGCAATATCACTAAGTTTTATGTGATTCCTAAGTGTAACTCTAAACAAACTCTGGATACTTCGCTCCGGATTGTTATTTTTGAATTCAGCTTTAAGACGCGCTTTTGTTTCTTCTTTTTTAAGTTTTCGAACCTTTTTGGATTGGTCTTCTAATAATTCTGAAAGATTCTCATCCTTTCCTTCTTTCCAGTGTTTCAGTGCATAATCTGTATTGAACTTATGTTTGTCTGTAAACATATGAATATTCTCTGCTAACCATTCGCCTGCACCAAAATTTCGAATGTTTAACAATTGAAGCTCTTGTCTTAATAACTCACTGGTCTCTTCAAAGTAATCCTTCGCCAAATGTGAACAATCTGCATCTTTAATAATTTTCTCTACTTCGGTCTCTGGATTAGAATCCATTTTTGTAGCCAGAATGCATTTAGTAACCAAAGCTATAATTTCTTGATCGGCATTATTTTCTTCTAAAAATTTGGATGCTATCTTAACACTTTCTTCTTCATGTCCATGAAATTTTACAATGTATCCAGTGTCGTGAAGCCAAGCTGACAGCATTAAAGCCTCTTCTTCTTTAACATTTAATTCCGAATTCTCAATTAATTCTTTAGTACTTTTAGCCACCCGCTTTGTGTGGCTGTAATTATGATATATAAATGTGTTTGGAAGTTTTTCCTTGAATAAATTTAGGACAAATTTATCTGCCTTTATTACTAATTCTGTCATGAAAATTATGATTAGATAAGCAGCCAAATTACAAAAAAAAACCTCTTTTAGAATTTTATGAAAAAAAATAACATTTTTCTAACTTTATTAGCCTTTTTGCTGCTTGTAGGGTGTTCTACCTATGATCCTAAGTACAGAGAAGGAGAACCAACCGAAAATTTTAATTATCCTACAGAAAAGAAAATTGAAAAGTCCTTTTATCTTTTGGGAGATGCTGGTTATTCTCCTCCTGGAGGAAGTTCTGAAGGATTGATCGCCTTTAAGAATTATATGGATTCTGTTAAGGTAACAGATAATTATACCATTATTTTAGGAGATAATATTTATCCTGTAGGGATGCCGCCTAAAGAAAGTCCAGAACGAGAAGCTGCAGAATATAGATTAGATGCCCAATTAGATGCTATCGAAAAATATGAGGGAAAAGTGGTAGTTATTCCTGGGAATCATGATTGGTATAACGAAGGGATTGAAGGTTTAGAGCGGGAGAGGGATTATTTAAAAGGAAAGTTACAAGACAATCTAATTTGGGCGCCTAAAACTGGTTGCGGATTAGATGTAATCGAAATTTCAGAAAATATTCAACTTATCACAATAGATTCCCAATGGTTTTTGGAAGATTGGGATCAGCATCCCACCATAAATGACAATTGTTCGAAAATAAAGACAAGAGAGGCTTTATTCTTAGAGTTATCTTCAGAATTACAAAAAAATCAGAATAAGACTATAATTATTGCATTGCATCATCCTTTGTACACCAATGGAGTACATGGTGGTCAATATGAATTTACTAGACATATCTATCCTTCCCAAAAGAAGATACCTATTCCCATATTAGGGTCGCTTGCTGCTTTAATA
This sequence comes from Flavobacteriales bacterium, assembly GCA_038233835.1. Taxonomy (GTDB): domain Bacteria; phylum Bacteroidota; class Bacteroidia; order Flavobacteriales; family Flavobacteriaceae; genus Gillisia. The sequence goes on from JBBSVD010000050.1 coordinate 8,262, forward strand.
AGAACCAGTGGCGGAGTATCTATTCAAGATGCACAAAACGAACGTTATAAATCTTTGGTAAGAAGGTTAGAAACCATCGCGCAAGGTTCAGAAAGATTGATATTTGTTTCTGGACATGAACACGCGCTACAGTATATAGAACATGACAGCATTCGTCAAATTGTTTCGGGTTCGGGTTCTAAAGGCACTTACGCGGTATTAAGCAATGATGCTTATTTTGTTTACCCTGCACAAGGTTTTGCGGTATATGATGTATTTGAAGATGGTTCTTCTTGGGTTAGTTTCTATGGAAATAAAGATAATAAAGCAAAGTTATTGTATCAAAAAGAAGTTTTTTCTGCTCCAAAACCATATGATGTTTCTCATTTGCCTACTAGTTTTCCAGCCACAATTACAACTTCTATTTATAAGGAACAAGAAACGGATAAAACCGAACTATATAAAAGTGTTTGGGGACAGCGATATAGAGAACTTTATGGTAAGGCTATCAATGTGCAAGTTGCCAATTTAGACACGCTTTACGGTGGTTTAAAACCAGTGATTAAAGGAGGAGGACATCAAACAATTTCTATAAGACTGGAAGATAGTTTAGGTAGAGATTACAATATGCGCCGACTTAAAAAGAGCGCTGTTCAATTTCTTCAGGCCGTTGCCTATAAAGAGACACCGGTTCAGGACCAGCTTGAAAATACCATTGCAGAAGATGTTATACAAGATTTTTACACGGCTGCGCATCCATATGCCTTCTTAGCAGTTCCTAAATTATCAGATGCTATTGGGCTTTATCATACCAATCCAAAATTATTTTACGTTCCGAAGCAAAAAGCATTAGAAGAGTACAATTCAGATTTTGGAGATGAACTTTATATGATCGTGGAAAGACCAGAAGACGATTGGACCAATAAAAAATCCTTTGGAGAGAATACCATAGATATATTGAGTACTTCGGATATGTTAGAGAAATTGAGAAAAGACGAAAAGTACTTTATAGATGAGCCTGCGTATGTTAAAGCCAGAATTTTCGATATGCTAATTGGTGATTGGGACAGGCATCAAGATCAGTGGAAGTGGGCAGAAATTGAAACTCCAAGCGGAGATAAAAGATTTTTACCTATACCAAGAGACCGGGATCAGGCATTTTCAAATTTTGACGGGGCATTCTTTGGAACCTTAAGAGGTTTAACAGGATTTGCCAATCAATTTGCTGTTTATGGAGACGATATTAAAGATGTAAAATGGTTCAACACTGCTGCAACGGGGATGGACAGAACCTTAATACAGAATGTAAGTAGAGAAACCTGGATAGAACAGGCAAAATTTATTCAGAAAAATATGACCGATGAGGTTATAGAAAATGCATTTTTAGAATTACCAGAGATAACCAGAGGGGAAACTACAGAGTACATTGTAAAAAGTCTGAAAGGAAGAAGGGAGAACATTGTGGATATTGCTACCAGATACTACGATTATATGGCGAAACTTGCTATTGTAACCGGAACAGATAAGGACGATTACATTGAAGTTGAACGATTAGATGATAATAAAACCAAGATCACAGTTTCAAGAATTAAGGAAGGCAAAAAGGCCGATCTAATAAGTGAAAAGATATATAATAAATTAGATACAGATGAAATTTGGGTGTATGCTTTAGATGATAAAGATGTGATCCATGTAAGAGGAGATGCAAAAAAGAATTTGATCTTTGTGAGAGTTATTGGAGGTCAGAATAATGATATATATAATGTTGCAGAGAACAGTGGTAGAAAAGTTAAGATCTACGATTATCTTAGCAAGCCAAGTACTGTAGAATCTCAAGGTATGGCGAAACTTAGATTTAGGGATAACTACAATCAAAACACCTTCGATAAGGATAAGAAAACCTTTAATTCTGGATCTCTTACCCCTGGCGTTGGTTTTAATCCTGATGATGGATTAAAATTGGGAATCCAGAGGATTGCTACTGAAAATGGATTTAAAAGAAATCCTTTCACTATTCAAAGTACGTATCAATTTGCGTATTATTTTGGAACCAACAGCTTCGATCTTAGTTATCAGGGAGAATTTGCCAGAATATGGGGAAATTTCAACCTTTTAGTGGGTGCTAATTATTCCAATCCTAACTCAGTTACTAACTTTTTTGGCTTCGGAAATGAAACTCCAAATTTCGATGATGACTTGAATTTTGATTATAACCGCGCAAAAATGGAGAAGGCTGGAATAAAATTCGGATTTGTTAGAAAGTCGCCTTTCGGAAGTTTTTTCGGGTACTTAGCTTCCTTTGAAGGAATTAAAGTAGAAGATACCGATAATAGATTTATTACTGAAGATTTTGCAGGTGTAAATGAGGAATTCTTCGATAGAAAGTATTTTGGAGGTCTTGAAGCAACATATAGATATGAGAGTTATGACAAGAATTTGAACCCTTCCCGAGGAATGAAATTTGAATTGATAGGTGGTGGAAAGATCAATTTATCTGATCCTGATAGATATTATGGATACATCAACCCTTATTTAGGTTTTTACAACGCGGTATCCAAAAATAGAAAATGGGTATTAAAATCCCAAGTGCAGGCGCAATTCAATTTAGGAGAGGACTACGAGTTTTATCAAGCAGCACAAATAGGGGCAGATACAGGATTAAGAGGTTATAGACAGGAAAGATTTGCTGGAAAAACTGCTTTATCTACCGGTGCAGATCTACGTTATAGCTTTAAACAGTTCAAGACTTCTTTCTTACCTTTTCAAATCGGGATCTATGGTGGATTTGATCTGGGAAGAGTTTGGACCGAGGAAGAAGAGAGTAAGATGTGGCATAATAGTTATGGTGGGGGACTTTGGATAAATAGTGCTGAAGCATTAAGTGCTAAATTCAGTGTTTTTGGAAGTGAAGAAGATGTGCGTTTTAGTTTTGGGTTCGGTTTTAAATTTTAAAGCTTATTTTAATTTTATATAGAAAAGATTTATTTTAGAATTAGAGAGTGTTAAATAAACCTTAAAACACGATAACTATTATTCTAGTTATATCAAAATTATTGTTATTCGCTTTCCATTAAACCCCAAGTATATGTTTAAGCTTTTTTTGCTAAGACTCATTTTACTGCAACTTCGATATTCTGCTATTCACAGGAATTTTCTATTACCGGAAAACTTAAAGATATAGACTCCAATTTACCATTGGAAGCAGCAACCGTTTTTGTAGAATCTGTTAAAGACAGTTCTTTAATAACTTATATCATTTCAGATAAGTTTGGAGTATTCGATCTTAAAGGAAGATCACAGGCTTCAAAAGTGAATCTTTATATTTCTTTTGTTGGTTATCGACCTTATGAAAGAGAGTTGATTATTGATGGAAACAGAACCTTAAAACTAGAATATATTTCTTTAAATGTTCATATAGAATCCTTAGGAGATGTGGTAGCGCAAGGTAGAAGAGCTCCGGTAACTATTAAAAAAGACACTTTAGAATTTAATGTGGCTTCTTTTAAAACAAAAAAAGAAGCCAATGTGGAAGATCTCTTAAAAGAACTTCCCGGCGTGGAGGTAGATGAGCAAGGAAACATAACCGTGAATGGGAAACCCGTTAATAAGATCTTGGTGAACGGAAAACCATTTTTCGGAAATGATCCAACTATTGCAACGCGAAATCTTACTAAGGAAATAGTTGATAAGATTCAGGTTACCGATACAAAAACAGATTCTGAATTTTTTAATAATGAGAAAGGGGACGATCAAAACAAAACGATTAATATTACGATAGACGAAGAGAAGAATAAGGGAATTTTTGGGCGGGTAGCTGCAGGAGGAGGAACCGATAAACGATTTGAATATGCGGGTCTTTTAAATTACTTCGATAATGATCTAAGAAGAAGTGCACTTGCTGGAGGAAATAATATTAATTCGCCTGGTTTTAGCTTCGGCGAAATTCAGAAAATGTTTGGTAATGCTAGCTATATTAGTATAAGTAGTAACGGTTCTCTAAATTTTGGAGGAAGAGGTTTTGGAGGTGGAGAAGGAATAACAAATTCCAGAACAGCAGGAGTGAATTATGCAGACAATATTGGTGAAAAAGTAGAGATCTCTTCAGATTATTTTTATTCAGCTTCCAATTCGTATGAAGATAAAGTAAGAAGTAGAGAAAATATCTTACCAGATCCAAGATATTTTCCAATCTAGTTTCACGTTCAGATAGCAATAATGATAATCATGCAATCAACCTAAATGTGAAGGCTAAAATAGATACAACCTTTTTAATCGAATTTAAGCCTAAATTCAATTACACAAAAGGAGATTCTAGATACTCGAGTTCAGATGAAACCTTAAATTCTAATCAGGTACTTACTAATTCCATTTCTATCAATAACGAAGCTATACGGGAAGGAAAGAATTTTACAGGGGACCTGACTCTGAATAAAAAATATGGTTCTAATAAAGGATTTGTGATGCTTTCTGTAGAAAATGACCTAAATGATACAGAAAATGATAATTTTTCTCAATGTGAAACCAGAATCTTTGGAGATAACCCACAGGAGATCTTTAGAGATCAGTTTACAGATGGGAATCAGCAAACAAATGGAATAGAAATCAATACGAGCCTTCATGTTCCACTGGTTTCTAAAAAGGTATTTATGGATCTGGAATACCAATTTGAAAATCAGAATAGAGATGATTCACAATTTGTATATGATCTGGATCAAGAATTAAACTCGTATTCTTTGCTATATGTAGATCAAAGTACAGATTTTTCCAATATAGATAGAACTTCAAAACCGCAGATTGGATTTACTTATGAGGTAGAAAAATTCAGAATTAGATTAAACACCGGTTATGTTTTTAGGATCTTGGAAAGCGATGACGCTTTAAGAGCATAAATTTTTTGAACGAATTAGTGCCATAGAATACAGCGGGAATATTCGCTATAAATTCAGTGAAAAAACTTCGCTATACACTGGTTTTGGTTTATCCAACGATGTTCTAGGAATAATACAATTATCACCTTATATAGATGTTTAAGACCCATTGAATATTGTACAAGGAAATCCGGATCTTAAACCTACCAAATCCCATTATTTATATTTGAATATGAATAATTACGATTATCAAAGCTCACACAGGTTTTTATACTTATATAAATGTAAATGTTGCGAATAACAGAGTAGTTTCACGATCTACTATAGACCAATCTTTTATTAGAACTACTACTTATGATAATGTGGATGGATATTATCAGATCTTTGGAAATACCAATTACAGTAAGAATTTTGATATTGATAGTCTTAGAACATAAAATATAGATGCGGGAATTGGTATAAATGCAAGTCGAAATATCAACTTTAATAATGCTGTGAAATATGCAAGTAGAAATTTTTCCTACCGGCCAAATTTAGGATTTAGATTTACTTGGAAAGAATTATTTGAAATAAGACCGGGGTATGAGTTGAATTATACTTCGAATAAATTTGATCTTGATAATTTTGAAGACAGGAATTTTGTAAGACATGAGCTAAGACTTAGGACTACCACTTATTATCCGAAGAAATTAGAATGGAATAACGATATCAAGTATATTTTTAATCCAAACGTAGCACCGGGATTTGAAACAAGATCTGTGTTTTGGAATAATTCTTTGGCTTATTCTGTTTTAAAGGACCAAGGAACGGTAACTTTTAAAGTATATGACCTACTTAATCAAAACACCAATTCTCAACGTACCGCAACTCAGGATTATATTCAGGATATGGAAAGCACGGTACTACAGTAGTATTTCATGCTTGGCTTCAGTTATAAATTCAATACGCTCGGTAAAAAAGGAGAAACTGGTAAAAGTACTTTCTGGTTTGATTAATCCCTCCTTGAGGGATTAATTCCCCGAGGCTTGCCTCGAACTTTAAAAAGGATTTTCCAATTCATACCTCGTGGGCTTGCCCCGAAGTTCTTGATTAAATAAAAGCTTCTCAATTTGAGAAGCTTTTATTTAAAACTATTCTTTATTCTTGGGTTCATTAATAGATAACTTATTAGTGAAATCGATAGTTCTGATAGGGAACGGAATGTTGATTCCGTTATTATCATAAGCTTTCTTAATTGCAATAATCGCCAGATTTTTAGCCATTAAAACATCTCGATTTCTTGTAACATCTGTCCAGAAACGCACCACAAAGTTTATGGAGCTATCGCCAAACTCTTCGTACATAAATTCTACTTCTTCATTACCTCGTTGTGGAAATAAGGATTGCAAGGTTTCCGTAGTTAGCTTTTGAACAAATTCTAGATCACTGCTGTAACCAACGCCACAATTAACCATTACTCGGGATCTAGCAGTTCTCGTAAAATTCTTAAAAGGTTCTTCGACAATTTTAGAATTAGGAATCATTACATAATTATTATCAGATTCTTTCACTACAATATTCCTCAAATTGATCTCCATAACTTCTCCCGCGTAACCATTTGTAACCACCCAGTCACCAATTTGTAATTCGGGAAGAAAACTTAAGATAACTCCGCTAAATGTATTGCTAAGCGTTCCTTGAAGGGCAAGCCCAATAGCAAGGCCAACTACACCAGCACCGGCAAGAACAGAAGTTAATAATGTGTCAAGGTTAAGAAGAGCTAAGGCGATAAAAAATCCAAGTAAGATAATAACAACTTTTACTACTTTGGCAGTAATATGCCTTATAGAAGCCTCAGATCCCTTTTTCTTCATTAATCTGTTGGCCAACTTAGAAGCATACTTCGCAATAAAAATGAATATCACAAAGATTACAATGGCCAATAAGAGATTTGGAAGGTTTAGAATAAGAGAGTCTAACCATGAGGCCATTTTATCCCAGATACCTTTTATAGATTCATTAAAATTGAAGTCTCTCAAGATTTAAAATTTTTTAAAAATTATAAACTTCTATGCGTATCGCTAGTTTTCATTTTCCAGGCATCTAACATCCAGCTTGTTTTTTCCAACTCTCCAATATATCCACCAATAAGATCTATGGTACCTTCATCACCACCTTTATCTGCTTCTTCAGCAACTTTTCTTAATTGCTTTAGAATAGTACCATGATCTTCCAATAATGTTTTGATCATTTGA
>JBBSVD010000051.1:0-15326 GCA_038233835.1 Flavobacteriales bacterium
ATCAAGTTGATATCTTCAACTCCCAGATAATCATTTATTTGCTGATTCATTAAGTTGATATCATTCTTAAATGCCTCTACATCTATTTGACCAAGATGATGACTTTGCTCTATAACAATTGGCACGAAAACCAGAATTATTCCAACAAATACGGCAAGAACAAATAAGAGTACAATAAGGACTGCCGCTAAGTTTGGCACTTTGAGCCTGGACCTAAGAAAGATCACGATAGGTCTGCCAATAAGCGAAATTACACCTGCAACGGCTATATAGACTAATACAGACTGAATTGTATATAGAAAGAATAGTAAGAGGGAAATTGCTAAAAGAATTCCTATTGCTCTTAATATCCCGTAAGAAAAAGTTTTTGCGTTCACAGGGTAAAGATATTATTTAAGATGGAAGGTAAGAAAGGTTTTTGAAAATTCGTACAAAGCAATTCCTGTAGCTTGGGAAACGTTCATACTGCTGTTTTTTCCAAACATAGAAATATGTACTTTTACTGGTACGGTTTCAAGTACCAAATCACTTACTCCATGTCTTTCATTCCCTATTATTAGTAATATTTTAGAACTTTCAGAAATTTTAAAATTTTCTAACGGAATACTATCCTCTGCGATTTCTAATGCAACTGGAGTATAAGCTTTTCCACGATATGATTTTATTACAGATAAGATATTTTCTTCATATTCATGTGCCACTGTTTCAAAAGTGCCACGAGCAGTCCTTCTTAACCTGTTACTTTTTAAGTTGATAGGAGTACCGGTAAATATTACTTTTTCGATATTAAAAGCATCGGCAAGTCTAAATAAACTTCCAATATTAGCTTCACCCATAAGGTTATCGGAAAGAATTACGATCGGAATTTTTCCTTGGCGCTCTATATGTTCTGAGTGGTCCAATTGTAAGCTCAATTTTCGAAGGTATATTTTACAATATTAGCGCCCATTTGCAAAGCTTTCAATCTAACTTCAGGCGGATCGTTATGTACTGCCGGGTCTTCCCAACCATCTCCAAGATCACTTTCAAAAGTAAAAAGCAATATTAGCCTATCCTTATCGAATATCCCAAACGCCTGCGGAACTAAGCCATCATGCTCATGTATTTTAGGCAATCCATTTGGGAAATTGAAAGGACTATTAAAAATAGGATGAGAAGCCGAAAGTTCTTGTAATTCCTTATCTGGAAAGACCTTTTTCAATTCTGCTCTAATAAATTTATTCATCCCGTAATTATCGTCTATATGAAGAAAACCTCCGCTTAATAGATAATTTCTCATATTGTCGGCTTCCTCGCTGCTAAAATATACATTTCCGTGTCCCGTCATATGTATAAATGGATACTGAAAAATATCTATACTGCCAGGAGAAACAGTGGCAGGTTTGGGTTTGATGGCCGTATTAATATTTTGATTGCAAAAGCTGATAAGGTTTTTTAGTGCCGTTGGATTTGCATACCAATCTCCTCCACCTTGATATTTTAACAAAGCAATTTCCTGCCCAGTCATATTTGTGACAAATGCATAAAACAACATAAAGATTAGGAGTTTTTTCATTTTATTCCTCATTCATTAAGGCTACCGTATGGCAAGCTACTATTGCGGCGGTCTCCGTTCTTAATCTCGTAGATCCTAAACTTATGGGATTCCACCCGTTCTGCATTGCAAGTTCTATTTCTTCTGAAGAAAAATCACCTTCAGGTCCTATTAAAATTAAATACTTATCACCAATATCTATACTACTTTGTAAGGATTTTTTATCGCCTTCATTTTCACAATGTGCAATAAACTTTGTTCCTTCAGGAGTATCCGAAATAAATTCAGAAAATCTTACCGGTGCATTTAGTTTCGGCAACGTGAAATTCAAGGATTGTTTCATGGCGCTTTGGAGCACCCTTTCAAAGCGGTCTATTTTCACCACTTTTCTTTCACTGTGGTCGCAAATTATAGGCGTTATTTCCATCACGCCAATCTCGGTAGCTTTTTCAAGAAACCACTCATAACGATCGTTCATCTTAGTAGGAGCTACAGCAAGATGTAAATGATACTTTGGTTTTTCCTCCTTTTTGACCTCTATTACTTTAGCTAAGCACTGTTGTGCCGTGATCAAAGTTAATTCTGTAGTAAAAAGTATTCCTTTTCCGTTGGTAACATGTAAAAGTTCACCTTCTTTTTTGCGCAATACCTTTACAATGTGCTTACTTTCATCTCGCGGAAAAACAATTTGTATGTCTTCTTCTTTGATATCTGGATGATAGAATAATTGCATCTTTTTATATTTTATAGCGTGCTTGTGCAGTTACAGATAAGTCTGCAAAGTCTTTAGCTAAATATTTATAATAGCCCACAATCCCTATCATTGCAGCATTATCTGTGGTATATTCAAATTTTGGAACATAGGTTTTCCAGTCGTATTTGGATTCAGCTTCAATGAGAGCTTTACGAATCCCGCTATTTGCAGAAACTCCTCCGCCTATGGCAATTTGATTGATTCCCGTCTCCTTAACTGCTTTCTTAAGTTTATCCATTAAGATCTCGATAATGGTATATTGGATTGAAGCACAAATGTCATTTAGATTCTCTTCAATAAAATTTGGATCTTCTTTTACTTGTTTCTGAATAAAATATAGAACAGCTGTTTTTAATCCGCTGAAGCTAAAGTCTAATCCTACAACCTTTGGTTTGGTGAATTTAAAAGCTTTTGGGTTTCCTAATCTTGCATATTTATCTATTAATGGACCACCAGGGTAGGGAAGTCCCATAATTTTTGCGCTCTTATCAAAGGCTTCCCCAACAGCATCGTCTATAGTTTGTCCTATCACTTCCATTTCAAAATGACTGGTCACTTTCACAATTTGCGTGTGTCCACCACTAATTGTAAGCGCTAAAAAGGGAAACTCTGGAGTTTTAAAATCCTTTTCCTTAATAAAATGAGCCAAAATATGCGCCTGCATATGATTCACTTCTATTAAAGGAATGTTAAGACCGAGTGCGAGCGATTTTGCAAAAGAAGTTCCAACTAAAAGAGAACCCATTAAACCAGGTCCTTTTGTAAAGGCAATTGCAGATATGTCTTTTTTGTCGATATTTGCCGCAGAAATTGCCTGATGAATCACAGGAACAATATTTTGTTGATGCGCCCTGGATGCGAGTTCTGGAACAACACCTCCATATTTTTGATGCACCTCTTGGGTAGCAACAATATTAGATAGCAAAGTGTCGTTTTTTAGTATAGCAGCAGCCGTATCGTCACAGGAAGATTCAATTGCCAGGATGTATATATTTTGGGAAGCCATTAAGAAAAGGTCGGCATATTAATTGTTAATATTGTTTACAAAGTTAAAACATAAAAGCATATCAAAAAATTCTTGAAAATACTAATTAGAATAGTAGTTGCACTACTGTTGTTTTTCGTTTTTCTATTGATTTTATTTTCTATCCCTGCCGTACAAACTTCGGTGGCAAAAAAGATCACAAATTCTATACAAGAGCGTTCAGATGTTGACGTGTCTATAGGGAAGGTTAGTTTTTCATATTTCGGGAAAGTAAAATTGAATGATGTTTTGGTAATGGATCATCGTGCCGATACTTTGTTGAATATTAATGAATTTAGAACTTCCATACTAAGTATCACAAATCTTATAGCAAACAACCCAAGTTTGGGAAGTTCTACTGCTGAAGGTTTTACTTTTAAAATGAAGCGTTACAAAGGGGAAGATTCAGATAACCTAAGCATTCTCCTGGATAAGCTCAAAACGCCCCCCACTGGAGAACCCAAGCCTTTTAAGTTAAGCGTTCGCGATATATTTATCTCTGAAGGTTATTATAGTTATATAGACGAAAACATTACTAATCCTGAAATAGTAGTATTGGATAAGCTAGAATTGCAAGCAGAGTATTTAGATGTCGTAAATCAAGATTTCTCTGTAAATATAAACACTTTACAGGCTGAAGAAGGCCGAGGGATAGATATTAAGCAACTGCAAACAGATTTTTATTATTCTGCAACAAAGATGAAACTCGATTCATTTTTATTGATCACACCATACTCTAGATTGGATGGTTCTATAGAAATGGATTATACTCTTCAGGATTTTTCGGATTTTGTGAATAAAGTTAAGCTTCAAGCCTCTTTTAAAGACTCTAAAATTTCCACCAATGACCTAGTTAATTTTTACGCTCCTTTTGGAAGCAATCAGAATATACAACTCTCTACAGATTTAGAAGGAACACTCAATGATTTCGATTTAAAAAATTTAGACCTAAAAGGGATGGATAGAAGCCGTATAGACGGTACAGTAAGCATCCAAGGAGCTTTTTCAGAGGAGATGAAAGATTTCAAATTAACAGGAGATTTTAACGAACTGGCTACTAATTATTACGATCTAGTTAATCTACTTCCAACTATTTTAAAGGATAAACTGCCTTTAACTTTACGTGAATTTGGAAACTTAAGGCTAATAGGTAAAACCACAGTTACAAAGGACATGTTAGATGCAGATGTGGTTATAAACACTCAACTGGGTAGTGCAAAAGCCGATTTTGTAATGAATAACCTTGGGAGTAGTAATGCAGTGAGTTACAAAGGAAACCTTGTTTTCAATCAGTTTAATATAGGTCGATTGCTAGATAATAAGGATCTAGGGAAGACCAGTCTCAATCTCAATATAAATGGGAGCGGATTTACTCCAGAATCTTTAAACACACAAATTCGGGGTAAGATTTCCAGACTTAATTTTAAAAACTATACCTATTCGGATATCAGTATTCTAGGAAATGTGAGAAATTCGGTTTTTAATGGGAATTTCAATTCCAACGATCCAAACTTCAAACTCGAGTTTAATGGATTGGTAGATATTTCTCAGAAAGTGAATGTATACGACTTTCAAGCTTCTATTGCCTATGCAGATTTGCATGAGCTTAATTTGTTTACTCGTGATAGCGTTTCTGTACTAAAAGGGGATATTCTAATTAATATGCAAGGGAATACCTTGGATAACCTCGCAGGAAAAATATTGCTATTAAACACCTCGTACCAAAACCAGAATGATCTTTATTATTTTGATGACCTTGATGTAAATTCCACTTTTGATGCTGAAGGTGTTCGAACTATTGCTGTAAATTCTCCAGATGTACTTAGTGGACAGGTTAAAGGGAAGTTTAAAGTGGCTGAAGTTGGTTCTTTAATAACCAACTCTATTGGAAGTATTTATACCAATTATCGCCCTAATGTGATTACAACAGATCAATATCTAGAATTCGATTTTGATATCTATAATAAGATCGTGGAAGTTTTCTTTCCTGAAGTTTCGCTGGCGCCAAACACCTATATTCGAGGCAGGATAGAATCGGACGAATCTGAATTTAAGCTCACATTTAAGTCTCCTAAAATAGAAGCTTTTGGGAATATGATGAAGGATATAAATATTCAGGTAGATAACAATAACCCTATTTATAATACTTTTGTGGAAGCCGATAGTGTTGCAACCAAATATTATAATTTTTCTGAATTCAGTTTAATCAACGTTACACTTCGGGATACCTTATTTATTAGATCTGAATTCCAAGGTGGTAAGAATAATAATGATGAATTCAACCTCAATTTCTATCATACCATAAATGAAAACAATAAATCTGTAGTTGGTGTTCAGAAGTCAGATGTTAAATTCAAAGACAATCTTTGGTTTTTAAATGAAAACAATAATAGAAATAACAAGATTGTTTTCGATAATAAGTTTAACGATGTAATGATAGATTCTCTGGTTTTAAGCCATAATCAGGAATTTATTAGGTTAAATGGGGTCTTAAAAGATACTACCTATAAAGATTTCAAAATTGCATTTGAAGATGTAGATATAGGTAAGATCACGCCCGACATAGATAACTTAGATTTTGCAGGAACCTTGAATGGAAAGCTGAATTTATTGCAAGAAAAAGGGGCTTATTACCCAAATACTTTACTCACTATCCGAGACCTTAGCGTTAACGATAATATGTTGGGGAATTTAAAATTGGATGTGGATGGAAATGGAGATCTATCATTTTATAACATAGATGCTACTTTAAAGAATAAAGGCCTCGAATCTCTAAATGCCCAAGGAGGAATTAATGTTGGCAATAAACCTACGATAGATCTCGATGTTAAGTTAGAGCAATTCAATTTGGCTGCTTTTAGTGCTCTGGGCGGGGATGCGATAGATAATATTAGAGGATTTGCCTCTGGAGATGCTAAGGTAAGTGGAAATTATAAAAACCCGGACATTTCTGGGAAATTGGAACTAGAAGAAGCAGGTCTTAGAATTCCATATTTAAATGTAGATATAGATTTTAAAGACAATGCGATTGTAAACCTCACCAACCAGCAATTCAATTTTGATGAAATTGAAATTATTGACACTAAATATAGAACTTCGGGAATTTTAGATGGGATTATTTCACATAAGAATTTCAAGGAATGGTTCTTAGATCTTAGTGTTAACAGTGATAGATTGTTGGTTTTAGATACTGAAGTTACTGAAGATGCTTTATATTATGGAACAGCATTTATTGATGGTTTTGCAAGTATAAAAGGCCCAACAGATGAGTTAGTGATAGACGTGAATGCTTCTACTGCGAAGGGAACTGTTTTTAAAATACCCTTAAGCGATACGGAATCTATTGGAGACAACTCGTATATCCATTTTTTAAGTCCGGAAGAGAAAGCATCCCGATTAGCTGGAATTCCCATTGAGATCCCAGAAGTGAAAGGTTTGGAACTTAATTTTGATCTGGATATCACCAACAATGCAGAAGTAGAAGTAGTGGTAGATCAAACTAGCGGAAGTACTCTACGTGGTCGTGGAGCTGGTAACTTATTATTGGAGATAAATACCAATGGAAAGTTTAATATGTGGGGGGATTTCGTGGTTTACGAAGGAGTGTATAATTTTAAATATGCGGGCTTGGTTCAAAAGGTTTTTCAAGTAAGATCGGGGAGTAGTATTAACTGGGATGGAAATCCAACTCAAGCTCAACTAGATGTAAGCGCCGTTTATGAGGTAAATGCAAATCCTGCTGTATTACTGGAGAATCCATCAATTAATAGAAAAATCCCCGTAGAAGTGGTTATCCTTTTGCAAGGACAAATCGTGCAACCGGATATTACATTTAATGTGGAATTCCCAAATACAAGTTCGGTAGTGCGTTCAGAATTGGAATACCGGATGAATGACAGGGCGAGCAGGGAATTGCAAGCCTTATTTTTGGTTACCCAAGGATCTTTTTATAGTGAATTTGCCATTGGGCAAAATGCAATTACAGGAAACCTCGTGGAAAGGGCTTCATCTTTGGTGAACGATATTTTTGCAGATGAAGACGGAAAATTCCAAGTTGGGGTAAATTACGTTCAGGGAGACAGAACCCCAGATCAACAAACGGTGGATCGATTTGGATTAACCCTTTCTACTCAAATAACCAATAGAGTTCTTATAAATGGACAAGTTGGGGTTCCTGTGGGAGGAGTAACAGAATCTATTATTGTTGGAGACGTAGAAATTGAGTTTTTACTTAATGAAGACGGTTCACTTCGGGCTAAAGTCTTTAACAGGGAAAACAACATTCAGTTTATTGGTGAAGAGATTGGTTTTACTCAAGGGATAGGACTTTCCTATTCTGTAGATTTTGACACTTTTAAGGAATTGATAAGAAAGATCATGAATAAAGAAATTGTTAAATCTGTTGAAGAAAAAGATCAGGAAGAATCGGCTAAATCTCTAGCTCCGGACTATATTGTTTTTCCCAAGCAATAATCACTTTATGATTTTCTATTTTTATTCAGTTAATAGTTTTAATTAATTAACTGAGAATATTTTCATCAAACTGTTCCAATAAGTATTGTAATAAATTTAGCATCCCATAACTATGCAGAATGAGATCTTGAAACATTTTGATTTTTAGGGACATAGACAGGTGATTAAACAAAAAAAAACAGCAGTACTGTTTAAATTTCGGTTAAATAAATCCACACTTTTTAACAGTTTGAAATATACTTTGTAATTTTAAAACTCAAAGTTATAAGTAGATGAATAAAACTATTAAAAGAATTGGGGTAATGACCTCTGGAGGAGATTCTCCGGGAATGAATGCTGCCATTAGAGCTGTTGCAAGATCTTGTGCATATTATAATATAGAATGTATTGGGTTTTATAGAGGTTTCCAAGGAATGATAGAAGGAGATTTTATTGAAATGGACGCCCGTAGCGTTCGTAATATTATTTCCAGAGGAGGAACAATCCTTAAATCGGCTAGATCTAAAGAATTTCTCACCGTAGACGGGCGTTCGAAAGCCGCAGAAAGTTTAAAGAAAGCTAATGTAGATGCTATGATCTTGATTGGTGGAGACGGAACTTTTCGCGGTGGACAAATTTTTAGCGAGGAACATAATGTTCCTGTTATTGGAGTACCGGGAACCATAGATAACGATATTTTTGGGACCGATTATACTATTGGTTACGATACTGCTCTTAACACAGTGGTAGATGCAATAGATAAAATTAGAGATACCGCCAGTTCTCATAATAGATTGTTCTTTGTGGAAGTAATGGGAAGAGATGCTGGGTTTATAGCTTTAAATAGCGGAATAGGAGCAGGAGCAGAGGAAATTTTAATTCCTGAAGAAGATCTTGGTTTAGAAAGGTTGTTGCATTCTTTGGAGCGAAGTAGAAAATCTGGAAAAACTTCTAGTATAGTAGTGGTTTCTGAAGGCGATAAAATAGGAAAGAATGTTTTTGAATTGGCCGATTATGTCACTAAAAATCTACCTGAATATGATACAAAAGTGACTGTACTAGGTCACATTCAGCGGGGTGGAAGTCCAAGTTGTTTCGATAGGGTTTTGGCAAGTAGATTGTGTGTAAAAGCCGTAGAGTTATTATTAGATGGCAAGCAAGATATCATGGTAGGATTTGTGAATAATAAAATTGAGTACAGTACTTTAGAAAATGCCCTCAAAAGCAATCATACCATCAATAAAGATCTTTTGAGGATTTCAGATATTTTATCTACTTAGGAAATGGCGATAGTATAAAAATGCACACAACGGGAAGAAACTAGCAATACTTCAGTTCTTTTTAAGAATATAAAGACATACTTCCTTTAAGGTACTTTAAGCTTATTACAACCGGAATTTCATGTACCAATTAGAACCAGCAGGTTTTGAAGTGCAAAATTAATATCGTCACCGTTTTTGTGTATGAAAAGTTGCGTTTTTGTCAACGAGGATTTTCCGCAGGAAAATTAATTTGGCAAAAATGCAACAACCATTGATTTTGCCAAAAACAACAATTTTTTATACCCGGTGTTGAACGAATCCTCCCTACGGTCGGAAGCTCTCCTGAACTATTCAATTTGGATCTTTTGTTTATAAAAGTAATGGATTTATTAATTTGTAGCTAAACTTTAAATCTTTTATCATGTTTAAAAAAAAGTAAGACCATTGCTGAACAGGCCTTTTCAGAGGTAGAAGGCTTCAGTACACTCCAGAACAATCTAGAACAAAGCTTTTCCATCAATGGCAAGGCAAAGAGCACCCTAAACAATTACCTCAGATGCCTGGCGCACCTTGCCCTGCACTATAATCAAAGCCCAGAGAAGCTCTCGGTGGAAAACATTGAGCAATACCTTTATTATTGCCAAAAACTCCACAAGACCCCTTCTGAAAGCTTCTTTAAGCACACCGTTTTTGGCCTTAGAGCTGCCTACAAGGTAATGGGCATGGAGACCAAGCGAGTGGCCCTGCCACAGATCAAGCGGGACCTTAAATTGCCAACCGTCCTGAGCCAAAAAGAAATCAAACGGCTTTTAAATGCGCCCAAATATCTCAAACATCGTTTGATCATTGGAATGCTGTATGGCTGTGGACTTCGCAGCTATGAACTGTGTAACCTAAAATTGGCTGACATTGACTTTGACCGCAGAACAGTCTTTGTTCCCAAAAAGAAGGGCAAGACCGATCGCTATGTTCCCTTGAGCAAACATTTGGACAGAGGACTAAAGAAGTACATCAAAACAGAAAACCCCCAAATCTATCTTTTTAACAGTCAGGTGTACAAAGATGGGAAAGCGCGGGGGCTGACCACCAACGGAATCCGTTGGGTGATCAAGGAAAACCGGAGCAAGATAGGCAGTTCCAAAAAAATTACCGCCCATACGCTACGGCACAGCTTTGCTACGCATTTGTTGGAATATGGCGTTGACATTGTCAGCTTAAAGGAACTTTTGGGGCACGCCCATATCGAGATGACTTTGACCTACCTCCATGTAGCTAATTTGCCCAGTGGCTCAAAGTTTTCTCCCCTAGACAAGCTCTACAAGTAATGCCCCCCAGACATACGGTAGCTGACATTCTGGAAATAGAACAGCTACAGCTCAAAAGTTTGAGCCTTACCTCATGGCATTATCGGGCTTTACAGGCCATAAGGAGATGCCGGACAAAAGCTATGGGCGGGCACATTGATAAATGCGATTGTTGCCATAAACTGCACATCAGTTATAACAGCTGCAGGAACAGGCACTGCCCATCCTGTCAAGGGCACAAGCGCGAAGAATGGATCAGGGCAAGAGAAGATGAACTCTTGAACGTTCCCTATTTTCACGTGGTGTTTACCCTTCCTAGTGAATTCAATAGTTATGCCCTTAGCCACGGCAAAATAGTGTACAGCAGTTTATTTAAAGCTGCTTGGCAAACTTTGCAGCAATTTGGGGACAATCCAAAACACCTGGGCGGAAGAATGGGTATGATTGCGGTGCTTCATACTTGGGGCCAGAACTTGAGCCTGCATCCGCACTTGCATTGCATTGTGCCAGGAGGTGGGTTGAGCAAAGCAGGGAAATGGAAAAAAGCAAAGAACCACGGCAAATACTTGTTCAATGTAAAATCTATGAGCCAGGTGTTTAGGTCAAAGTACGTAGCTGAGCTTAGAAAAAGTGAGTTGAAAATTTCTCAAAAAGTTTACAATACGGTATTCAGCAAAAAGTGGGTCGTGTATGCCAAACAACCTTTTAGAAGCCCGAAATATGTCATTGAATACTTAGGTAGATACACCCATAAAATAGCCATTAGTAATCATCGGATTGCTAAAGTTGACAGCAAGGACAGAAGGGTGACTTTTACTGGCAAAGAGTATCGGCACGGTGGCAGGAAAACTAGCTTAACGTTATCTACCCAAGAGTTTATCCGGCGGTTTGCCCTACATATCTTACCCAAAGGATTTACCCGGATACGGCATTATGGCATTTTGAGCAGCAGCTGGAAAAGGGAGAAGTTGCCAAAACTACAAGCCGAACTCGCCACTAAAAAGATAGAAATCAACAAAACAAGACAGCCGCTTTTGCATCGTCGATGCCCTATTTGTAAAAAAGGAAAACTGCGTACAATACTACTGTTTGATGGACGAGGGCCACCTGCAGATTGGAGAGAACTCCTAAAAGATAAAAAATTGATTATGGGCAACTAAGAATTGATCTGCGAAGGCGGACAGATCCTGCTATGCCTCAACTTTAAAATTAAATGATTAAAGCCAAAGATTGTAAAGAGAGATACCGAAAAAAACAAAAATGCAATTAGAAATGGAGTGAGTTCAATACAATTTGAAGCTTCAAGTAAAAGTTCCTCATCCGATTATCCTTCCTTAAATCCATCGTTTTACCCATAGAGAAATTTCCACCGGATTCGTCAACACAATATTCAGCTCTTGCCTATCGGCGAGCCGAATACTTAGTTATTAGGCTTAGTACTTTTTTTACTTAGAATCTAAATTAGGTGTTTTTCCTAATTGCCACATTAAAATTCCTGCAGTAATAAACATCCATATGGCATAAGCTCCTATTGGAATACCCATTTCTACATTATTTAATATAGACGTTGCAATTACAAGTGCTAAGGTCCCGTTTTGTATGCCGCTCTCAATTGTGATTGAAATAGTGTTTTTTAAATCTAATTTAAACAACCTAGCTGTGAGATACCCTAATCCCATAGTCGCGATATTAAGTACTAATGTAACTAATCCAGCTTCTTTCATTCCATCTATTAGTTTATCAGCATTGGCGGCCAATACTGCGATAAAAACTAGTATAAAAATTACTGTTGAGGCAGTACGCATTGGTTTTTCCATTCGATTCGCAAAATTGGTTTTGTGTTTACGAATGAGCATTCCTATCGAAATTGGAATAACTGTTATTCCCATTATTTGTAATATAGTATCAATTATGGGTAATTTAATTGTAACATCTGTGTTACTACCAAAATACTCTAAAGCATAAGATAGAATAAATGGTATTGTCAAAATGCTTACAATGCTAGCAACAGCAGTTAAAGTGACCGATAATGCAATATTTCCTTTACAAACTTGAGTTATCAAATTACTAGTTGGACCACCAGGGCAACTTGCTAAAATCATTAATCCAACTGCCATTACCGGATTTAGATTAAAAGCTATAGCTAGTGAAAACCCAATAATAGGCAAAAAGATAAGTTGATTGGTAAGACCAATTAAAATGGCTCTGGGATATTTTATTATTCTAGTAAAATCAGTAATAATTAAAGTCATTCCCATTCCTAGCATAATTATGGCAAGAGATAATGGTAATAACACTTTACTTATAAGTTCGACTGCAGTCATAAAATAATTGATTATTTAAAGTTCCGTGTTATCCTATTAAGCCCAACGTTTATGTATATGAGCTGTGGCGTGTTTCGGCACGAACCTCTCCAAATAAAAACTGGCTTTGGGAAATCCGCAGGATTTTCCAGGTGAGGACAGACCAAGCCATAGCTTATATACGGCGTTAGCGGCTGGCTTTATTGCTCTTCCGTTTTTCTAATCATAAAATCCACAAAACTTTCTCCGCTCGGGTCTTGGTAATAGCCATAAGAAACTTTGTTTGGTATACCTATACTATCGCCCCATGTCTTTAATGTTAATGCGTGAAAGGAATGGTGGTTTAAAATATTGGACTGGGTAGGCTCTACCACTGGTGTTTGTGCGTTGGAAACCCAAAATTCAGGGTCGTCCGCACTCATCATAGCCAACATATCTACTTTTTTTCTATATTCTTTTACTCGATCTGAATAAAACTCGTTCAATGAATCCATACCGTAAAATGAATTAAATCTTGAAATCATATTAGGATCTTGTTGAAAATACCATTGCCAAGTAAAATTATAATCTTTAAAAATATCCGTAACATAACGATCCAAATCATAAGAAGCTTGGGTAGCTTTAACGGCAATACCTTTTACGCGGGTAGATTCCCTCAACACTGGGTCAGGATTTGAGGGGTCGTTCATATCATCCGAAAATGCCAACCATTGCGAGGTGCCGCCTCCCGCAGAACTACCGCAAAGTACAATATTGTTTTTATCTATATTCAGAACGTTGCTTATAGCCCTAATGTATTGTAGACAACGTTTGCTGTCGTTTAATGGTTTAAGCACTCCCTCTGTATCTCCCTCAAATGTTAAAAGCCGGTAATTAATGGATGCGAAGGCTATTTTATTGGTTAGCAAAGTTCTTATTTCGGTGGGAAAATCCCAATTTCCGTTCCACATAACAGAATATGGATTTTCTTTTTCCCCACCCAAAAATCCTCCTCCGTGTATATATATTACCAACGGTGTTGGTTCGGCAGAATTAGGAATGAAAATGTCAAAAGTATTTTCTGGAAATGATCCATAAGAAATATCTTTTGAAAATTTCACATCAATTCCATTCAATTCAATTGGAGAGGGACTGTACTCCAAGGTGGTATTTTCAATTTTTTGTCCGTTAATATCGTCAGTTTTATTGCAGGATTGCAACAACAATAAAGTAATAAAAATATTTAAAAATTTATATTTCATTTGTTTCAGTTTCTAAGTTCAAGTAATAAGTGCGAAACTAATATTTAAAACTCTTGGGGCTAGCCCCAAGAGTTTTAGGATCAATTGATATATTAGTCTTGCATGAAAACATACAAACAATTGAACCCGAGTCAAAGGTATCAAATCGAAGCCTTATTGGAAACAAGAATCACTAAAAGTGAGATTGCTGATATTATTGGGGTCCACCCCGCAACTGTTTATAGGGGACTGGACAGGAACACTGCCAAGCGCGGAAGGACATTTGGTAAATACATGGCAACAAATGCACAGAGACGGGTAGATTCCCGACACAAATGCAAGCCCAAGCAAATATTGTTGACAGAACAAATGAAAGAGCGCATTGACCCATTGCTTCGTATTAAGAAGTGGAGTCCCGATCTTATCAGCGAACGTTTGGAACTTGAAGGCTAGGCTTGTGTGAGCCATGAAACAATATACCAGTGGATCTGGAGTGTCAAGAAAAGCAAGAAGGAAAAAGATGTTAAGTATTCTAAGCTCTACAAGGATCTCAAGCATGGCAGTAGAAGGCAGAAAAGGGGGAACAAAAAGGATAAAAGAGGTTCCATCAAAGACCGCGTGGGTATCGATCAACGCCCCCGTGTTGTAGAAGAACGGAAACGCATTGATGATATTGAGATCGATCTAATGATGGGGAGCGAGCACAAATCGGCACTTTTGGTAATGACTGATAGAGCTACCCTTGTTACAATGCTGGAGAAACTAAGCGGCAAGGAAGCTAGCGAAGTGTATGAAAAGATGGAGCAAAGACTCACCAATTTTAGCTCTTCTTGTATAAAGACATTAACTTTTGATAATGGTAAGGAGTTTGCGCAGCATCAACTAATAGGAAAACTTTTAAATGCCAAAACGTATTTTACAAGGCCTTATACCTCACAGGACAAAGGTACAGTAGAAAATAGAATAGGCGTACTAAGAAGATTCCTCCCGAAGAAAACAGACTTGAGAAAAGTCTCGGACAAACGAATAAAAGAAGTTGAAAGATTACTAAATTACAGACCTATTAGAAAATTTAATTATCATAACCCACTTGAAACCCTAAAGAATAAATGTTTCGCACTTATGGGTTGAACTCAGCGTTTATAATTTTAGACAATTTGATTGATAAAAAGTTTAACTCGTTTTAGACATTTAGTTTTATAAACTACCTTTGCCTTTTACTATTTTTTGGTAGTTCCAATTTTTATTTTCTATGTTTAGTTTTTAAACTGGTTCATTTTTCAGCTTGCTGCTAACAATGTTTGGAGATGCTAAATTGGCATCTCGTTGAGCAGAATAGCGTATAGAGTTGGTAATTCCTCTGGAATCTTTTAGTTAAACAATCTCACATACGAAGTTTTTTTGCGCTAATATTATAATGCGATGTGCAAAATATTAAATTAGAAATAAATCCTGCAACGGCCAAACTGGTAA
>JBBSVD010000052.1:0-15266 GCA_038233835.1 Flavobacteriales bacterium
AAGCTTATACAGGTGAAGCCAAACCTGTGAAATGGATTAGAATTCACAACTTACCAGATTTCGCATATTTCAATCACTCGCAACACGTTACTGTGGCAGGTATAGAATGTCAAAAATGTCATGGTCCTATTCAAGAAATGGAAGTGGTATATCAAAACGCTCCTTTAACAATGGGATGGTGTATTAATTGTCACAGAGAAACTAATGTGAAGATGGCTGGAAATGAATACTATGAAAAGATTCACGAAGAGTTGTCTAAAAAATATGGAGTAGAGGAATTAACTGCTGCTCAACTAGGTGGTCTTGAATGTGGTAAGTGTCACTATTAATAATAAAGTCAAACCTGAGTGATCGGGTAATTAATTAAGAAGTAATATCTAGATATATATGTCATCAAACAAGAAATACTGGAAAAGTGTTGAAGAGCTAAAAGAAAATAGCTCTATTGTTGAGACGCTCCAACAAAATGAGTTTGCAGAGGAAATTCCGAACGATGAGTTCTTAGGTAATAAGGATTCTTTAAGTAGTTCTTCTACCACTCGGAGAGATTTCCTTAAGTATGTTGGTTTTACTACCGCTGCTGCTTCTTTGGCTGCTTGTGAGGGTCCAGTAATTAAATCTATTCCTTATTTAGTACAACCAGAGCGCATTATTCCTGGGATCGCGAATTACTATGCCACAACTATAGCTGATGGATTCGATTTTGCCAGTGTCTTGGTGAAAACACGTGAAGGACGTCCTATTAAAATTGATAATAATTCATTACCTACTGGAAGAGCAGGCGCAAATGCGAGAGTATATGCTTCTGTGTTATCACTGTACGATAACAAAAGAGTAAAAAGACCTATGGCTAATGGCCAGAATGTGTCTTGGGAAGACTTTGATAAGAAAGTTGGAGATGCTTTAAATGAAGTTACCGGAGAGGTGGTCCTGTTAACCCAAACTTTTGCAAGTCCTTCCACTTCAAAATTAATAAATGAGTTTTCCGGTAAATTCGGAAATTTCCGTCATGTAGTTTACGATACTGTTTCTGAAGATGCTGCTTTAAGCGCTTTTGAACAAAAATACGGAACTAGAGCATTGCCGAATTATGATTTCTCTAAAGCTGAAGCTATAGTATCTATTGGTGCAGATTTCTTAGGAGATTGGCAAGGTGGTGGATACGATGCAGGATATGCTAAAACAAGAATTCCTGAAAATGGAAAAATGTCTCGTCATATTCAATTTGAATCAAATATGTCTTTATCTGGAGCTAATGCAGATAAACGAATTGCAGTTACTCCAGCACAACAACGTGCGGTTCTTGCTGCATTATATGGTTATGTTAGTGGTGGTTCTTCTACTAGCCAATTAACTGGCAAAATTGATGAAGCTGTTGTTAAAGCTGCAGCCCAATTAAGAAAAGCAGGTAGTAAAGCAGTAGTTGTTTCTGGCCTTCCAGATGTAGATGCGCAAGTATTGGTTTTGGCAATTAACGAAGCGCTAGGTAGCCAGGTTATGGATAGTGCTAATCCAAGAATGACCAGACAAGGGAACGCTACCGCGGTTTCTAAATTGGTTCAGGATATGCAAAATGGAAGTATTGGTGCTATATTAATTGCAGGAGTTGATCCAGCATATAGTTTGCCAAATTCCAAAGAATTTGTCAAAGCATTAAAAGATATAAAAGTTTCTGTTGCTTTCTCTATGAAGGAAGATGAAACTTCTAAGTTATGTAAATTCGTCGCTGCTACTCCGCATTATTTAGAGAGTTGGGGTGATGTTCAATTCACTAAGAGCAAATTCAGTTTGATGCAGCCTACAATCAGACCATTGTTTGATACTAGACAGTTTCAAGATTGTTTATTAAAGTGGAATGGATCTGAAAGTTCTTACTACGAATATATAAAAGAGACTTGGGCAGGTACTTTAGGAACTGAAGCATGGAATAATGCGTTGCATGATGGTGTGTTCGAAGGAACTGCTCCAACTGTAGGTGAAAATGCAGCGGCACCAGAATTTGTTTCTACTGCTGTAAATAGCGGAACTTCTGCTCGTAATTTAAGTGCAGCTTCAGAAGGTAAAGGATTTCAATTAGTTCTTTACACTAAGGTTTCTATGGGAGATGGTCAACAAGCAAATAACCCATGGTTACAGGAAATGCCAGATCCTCTTACAAGAGCTTCTTGGGATAACTACGTTACAATGTCTAGAGAAGATGCAGATAAACTGGATTTAACCAATGAGAATGTTGCAAATGGTGCCTTGAATGGTAGCTACGTGAATATTACAATGGATGGTGTAGAATTAAAGAATGTTCCTGTAATTATACAGCCTGGACAAGCACCAGGATCTGTAGGTTTAGCGTTAGGTTATGGAAAAAAAGAAGGTATTCAAAACGAAATGCAGGTAGGTGTTAATGCATACCCGTTATATAAAGATTTTAATTCTGTTCAATACGTAAATATTGAAAAAGTTGCTGGAATACATGAGTTTGCATGTGTTCAGTTACAAAATACGCTTATGGGACGTGGAGATATTATCAAGGAAACAACTCTTGAGATCTTCAACACCAAGGATAAGCATGTTTGGAATAAGATGCCAGAAGTTTCTCTTAACCATATCGAAACAGATGTTACTTCACCAGAAGTAGATATTTGGGAGAGTTTCGACAGAACAATAGGTCATCATTTTAACTTATCTATAGATCTCAATGCATGTACAGGATGTGGAGCTTGTGTTATTGCTTGTACTTCAGAAAATAATGTTCCAGTAGTTGGGAAAGAAGAAGTAAGAAAATCCAGAGATATGTACTGGTTGCGTATAGATAGATATTATTCTTCTGAGGATACCTTTACTGGAGATATCAATAAAAAAGATGATATTTCTGGTCTTGGTGAATCACTTTCTCAATTAAATGAAATGGAAACACCGGGAGATAATCCTCAGGTAGTTTTTCAACCGGTAATGTGTCAGCACTGTAACCATGCTCCATGTGAAACGGTATGTCCAGTTGCAGCTACTTCTCACGGGCGTCAAGGTCAGAACCAAATGATCTATAACAGATGTGTAGGAACAAGATACTGTGCTAACAACTGTCCTTATAAGGTTCGTCGTTTTAACTGGTTCAACTATTCTAAGAATGATGAGTTCGATTACCATATGAACAACGATCTTGGAAGAATGGTATTGAATCCGGATGTAACAGTACGTTCAAGAGGGGTTATGGAAAAATGTTCTATGTGTATTCAAATAACACAGAAAACTATCCTAGATGCTAAGCGTGATGGTAGAGTGATAGAAGATGGAGAATTCTACACAGCATGTTCTGCGGCCTGTGATAAAGGAGCCATGATATTTGGTGATGTAAATAATGAAGGGACTAAAATTCTTACTGAGGTAAATGATAATAGAATGTATCACTTATTGGAATCTGTAGGGACTAAGCCTAATGTGATGTATCAAACTAAGGTTAGAAATACTTCAGAAGCTTAATAAATTTAAATTAGTAAAGAATCAATTAAAAAAGGATATGTCTCATTACGAAGCACCTATTAGAAAGCCTTTAGTTACCGGAGATAAGACCTATCACGATGTGACCATAGATGTGGCTGCACCGGTTGAAGGTCGGGCAAATAAACACTGGTGGATAGTATTTTCTATCGCACTTATCGCTTTTCTTTGGGGATTAGGTTGTATAATTTATACCATTTCTACAGGAATTGGAACTTGGGGATTAAATAAAACCGTTGGTTGGGCCTGGGATATTACCAACTTTGTTTGGTGGGTAGGTATCGGGCACGCGGGAACCCTTATTTCTGCAGTGTTATTATTGTTCCGCCAAAAATGGAGAATGGCAATTAACCGTTCTGCGGAAGCCATGACCATTTTCTCTGTAATGCAAGCGGGGTTGTTTCCAATTATTCACATGGGTCGTCCATGGTTAGCATATTGGGTGTTACCTATACCTAACCAATTTGGTTCATTATGGGTAAACTTTAACTCGCCATTGCTTTGGGATGTATTTGCAATTTCTACGTATTTATCTGTATCCTTAGTATTCTGGTGGACAGGTTTACTTCCAGATTTTGCAATGATTAGAGATAGAGCGATTACTCCTTTTAATAAACGTATCTACGGAATTCTATCTTTTGGATGGAGTGGACGTGCGAAGGATTGGCAACGTTTTGAGGAAGTTTCTTTGGTACTTGCAGGTTTGGCAACTCCATTAGTACTTTCTGTTCACACTATAGTATCTTTTGATTTTGCTACCGCTGTAATTCCAGGATGGCATACCACCATCTTCCCTCCATATTTTGTTGCTGGAGCGGTATTCTCTGGTTTTGCAATGGTAAACACACTTTTAATCATTATGAGAAAAGTGTCTAATCTTGAAGATTATATTACAATTCAGCATATCGAATTAATGAACATCGTGATCATGATCACTGGTTCTATCGTTGGATGTGCCTATATAACCGAGTTATTTGTTGCTTGGTATTCTGGAGTAGAATACGAACAATACGCATTTCTTAACAGGGCAACAGGACCTTATTGGTGGGCTTATTGGTCGATGATGACGTGTAACGTTTTCTCACCACAATTCATGTGGTTCCCAAAATTAAGAAGAAGTATCATGTTCTCTTTCTTTATCTCTATTGTTGTAAACATTGGGATGTGGTTTGAACGTTTTGTAATTATCGTAACTTCATTGCACCGTGATTACTTACCATCTTCTTGGACGATGTTCTCACCAACATTTGTAGATATAGGTATCTTTATAGGTACCATTGGATTCTTCTTTGTATTGTTCTTATTGTATGCACGTTCGTTCCCAGTGATCGCACAGGCAGAGGTAAAAACAATCTTAAAAGCTTCTGGAGCAAAATACAAACAACTTCGTGCAGAGCATGGAGATGATGTAGATCATCGCAATGTTGCGCTTATGGCAGAACCTCGTTCAAATGAAGCATATGGTTTACACAACAAAGTGAATAATGATTCTGAAAATCGTGATCATATTGCTACCGTTAATGCAGATGCCTTAACAACTTCTGAAGTTCAAAAAGATAGATTGGACCAAATGCTTTCTAGAATTGGAGTTTATGATCCTGCGGTACAAACCTCAGACGATCTTACAAGACTTAAAGCAACTGGACCTATGTTACAACAACGCTTGCATCAGGTAGGTATATATACCTTCTCACAAGTAAGTAGATTGGAAACGATAGATTTTGAATTGTTGAATGAGCTTATTGAAAACTTCCCTCCGGAAACTATGAGAGAAGATTGGGTAGTTCAAGCAATAAAACTTAATAATAATAATTAATTAGGATGGCATCAAAAGTAATACACGCTATTTACACAGATGATGATTTGCTGTTGCAAGCCGTAAGGCAAGTTCGCGATGCACGTTATCACATTGCTGAAATTTACACACCATTTCCAGTTCACGGGCTAGATAAAGCAATGGGTCTTCCACCTACGCGTTTGGCAATTGCTTCATTTATGTACGGAGTGGTAGGATTCGCGGTAGCAATAATTATGATGAATTATATGATGATCACAGACTGGCCACAGGATATTGGTGGAAAGCCAAGCTTTAGTTTTTTACAGAATTTACCGGCATTCGTGCCTATTATATTTGAATTAACGGTATTTTTTGCAGCTCACCTTATGGTAATTACTTTTTATATGAGAAGTAAATTATGGCCTTTTAAAACTGCTGAAAATCCTGATGTAAGAACTACAGATGATCATTTCCTTATGGAAATTGATGCGGAGAATCATGATGTAAAGAAGCTTTCTAAGTTCTTATATGATACTGGTGCTCTTGAAATTAAATTAATTGAAAATTAAATAAACACAATGAAAAGTTTATTTCAAAAATCTATAGTCCTTTTCTTGGTTGTTGTTACGGCTACCTCTTGTTTTAATAAGGACAAGCCCAACTATCAATATTTTCCAGATATGTACGCACCGGTTTCTTATGAAGCTTATGGAGAGTATGATGTATTTGAGAATGGTCAAGAGGCTAAATTGCCGGTAGAAGGAACAATTCCTCGTGGCTGGCATCCTTACGGTTATGAAAACTCTAATGAAGGTTATGCGAAGGCTAAAACTGAATTACAAAACCCTTTACCTTATACAGAAGAAAATCTTGCTGCAGGACAACAATTATTTACAATTTATTGTGCCGTATGTCATGGAGATCAAGGAAATGGAAAAGGAATCCTTGTAGAACGTGAAAAGATCTTAGGAGTACCGAGTTATGATGATGCTGGAAGGGCAATTACAGAAGGTAGTGTATACCATGTAATGTATTTCGGATTAAACTCTATGGGTTCTTATGCCTCTCAAACTACCATTAAAGAGCGTTGGCAAATAGATCACTATGTAATGAAGCTGACAGGTGCCTTACAAGGACAACCGGAAAGAACATTCCAAAGTGATACGGCTACCGTTAAAAAGGATCTAGTTCCTGCTGTAAACGCTGATGCAACCATTTTAGGAGCAGATGCTAATACCGAACTAGACGAAGAAAGTACAAACTAAAAATAACTGCACTTAGATATATTAATATGTACACGCTATCAAGTAGATTAAAATTAACGGCAATTATATTTATGATTGTTGGTGCTATTGGCCTTATTTATGCCTTTATCGCAGCCCCAGATACTATAGAAGATGTAAAGGAAATGATGGCTGCAGATGAGCAACATGGTTCTGAAGAAGTTGCAGTTTTAGAAAACGATATACATCTTACAAATCCTGAACATGCAGAAGATAAACATATAATTGCTGAAAAGCATGGGGAGACTGCTAACGCCGAAGCTACACATGGTAAAGTAGCAGCAGGTCATGATAATGAGCATTACGAACATTTATTGCACCAATTACAAAATAAGCCATGGGCTGCAGTTTATGTTGCTGCATTCTTCTTTTTTATGATTGCGCTTGGAACAATGGCCTTTTATGCAATACAACATGCTGCGCAAGCAGGGTGGTCTCCTGTATTGTTTAGGGTTATGGATGGAATTACAGCTTATTTATTGCCAGGAAGTATCATAATGTTTATTCTTTTGGCGTTATCTGGTTTTCATTTAAATCACCTATTTATCTGGATGGATCCGGAGGTAGTTGCTCATGATGAGATTATTCAAAATAAAACAGCTTATTTAAATGTGCCGTTTTTATTGATTAGAGCTGCTATATATATTGCAGGATGGAACATCTTCAGATATTTATTAAGAAGAAATTCTTTAAGATTGGATGAAGCTACCGATGACAGATTACATAAAACAAATTTCAAATTAGCTGCTGGTTTCTTAGTGTTTTTCCTGGTTTCAGAATCTATGATGTCTTGGGATTGGATAATGAGTATAGATCCACACTGGTTTAGTACTTTATTTGGATGGTATGTTTTTGCAAGTATGATAGTTTCTGGCATAACAGTTATCGCATTGGTTGCTATTTACCTAAAATCTAGAGGATTTTTAGAATATGTAAACGATTCTCATATTCATGATTTAGCGAAATTCATGTTCGGATTTAGTATTTTCTGGACCTACCTTTGGTTCTCACAATTTATGCTTATCTGGTACTCTAACATTCCTGAGGAAGTAACTTATTTTATTACTAGAATAGATGATTACACTTTACCGTTCTTTGGAATGGTGGTAATGAACTTTGTGTTCCCGGTATTGCTTTTAATGAATAGCGACTATAAAAGAATCAATTTGTTCGTAATTATGGCTGGAATAATTATTTTATGTGGTCATTATATGGATATTTTTGTAATGATTATGCCTTCCACAGTTGGAGAGTCATGGTTTATAGGAATTCCTGAGATTAGCGCTTTGTTGCTGTTTGGTGGATTGTTTGTATTTATAGTGTTTGGAGCACTTACAAAAGTTCCATTATTACCTAAACGCAATCCGTATATTGAGGAGAGTAAACATTTTCATTATTAATAAAAAGATTGTTTAAAGAAGAAATAAAAAAATGACTGTATTTTTAATAATCATTGTAATAGCACTTTTTGCCGTAACTGTATGGCAAATGTCCAAGATATTTGAATTATCTCGTGGCAGTCATACAGATACAGCTCAAGTTGCAACAGAAAAAGACAATAAGATTAATGGGTATCTAATGCTCATGTTCTTAGCCTTTATATATGTTATTTCTATTTATTGTTTCTGGCATTATAGTAAGTTCTATTTACCGGAAGCTGCGTCTGCACATGGTAGTGAAGTAGATACATTAATGTTCATCTCGCTTGCGCTTATTATGTTTGTACTGGTGATAACTCAGGGGTTATTACACTGGTTCGCATATAGGTACCACGGTAAAAAAGGCAGAAAAGCACTTTTCTATGCAGATAATGATAAACTAGAATTTATTTGGACCATTATCCCTGTAATTGTATTGGCTGGATTAATCATTTATGGATTATTCACTTGGTCAGATATTATGAATATCAACGAAGAGGAAGATCCATTAGTGATCGAGATTTATGCATACCAATTCGACTGGAGAGCTAGATATTCAGGATCAGATAATACGCTAGGTAAGGCGAACGTACGTTTTATTCAAGGAGTTAATCAACTTGGTGTAGACGAAAGTGATTCTTATGGTAATGACGATGTTATTATAAATGAATTGCACTTACCAGTTGGAAGACCGGTGTTGTTCAAATTCAGATCTCAAGATGTATTACATTCTGCGTTTTTCCCTCACTTTAGAGCTCAAATGAATGTAGTTCCTGGAATGATCACTCAATTTGGATTTACCCCAACTATCACTTCCGAAGAAATGAGAGAAAGTGAATACATGGTAGAAAAAGTTGGTAGGATCAATGCTATTAGGAAAGATAAATCTAAAGTATTGATGGCTGAAGGTGAAGTACCTTTAGATTCTTACGAATTTGAATATTACCTGTTATGTAACAAAATTTGTGGACAAGGACATTATAACATGCAGATGAAGATAGTTGTAGAGAGTGAAGAAGACTACAATGCATGGATGAAAGAACAGCAAACTTTTAGTGAAACCATGGCAGCAGTAGGAGAAGTTCCACCTATAGATATCATTACTAATGAAAAGGACACATTAGATGAGGAATTGGATGAAGAGGGAAACACTGAAACTGAGCTTGAATAACATTATTAAAAAAATTAAGATCTAGAGATATGTCAGCAGTAGCAAACGCACCGGTAGCTCACGCACATGATGACCATGGTCATGACCATCATCATAAGCAAACCTTTATAACAACCTATATATTTAGTACAGATCATAAGATGATTGCTAAGCAGTATCTTATCACTGGTCTAATAATGGGGATTGTGGGTATAGCAATGTCAGTACTTTTCAGAATGCAATTAGCATGGCCAGAAGAATCGTTCTGGATCTTTGAGGCATTATTAGGAAAGTGGGCTCCAGGAGGAGTAATGACACCTGAAATTTATTTAGCACTCGTTACCATTCACGGCACTATCATGGTATTCTTTGTGCTTACAGCAGGATTGAGTGGTACTTTTAGTAACCTTTTAATTCCATTGCAAATTGGAGCCAGGGATATGGCATCAGGATTTTTAAACATGGTCTCTTACTGGTTGTTTTTTATATCCAGTGTGGTAATGTTAAGTTCTTTATTTGTTGAAGCAGGCCCGGCATCTGCAGGATGGACTATTTATCCTCCTTTAAGTGCCTTACCACAAGCAATTGGAGGGTCTGGAATGGGAATGACGCTGTGGCTAACTTCTATGGCAATATTCATTGCATCTTCTTTAATGGGATCTTTGAACTATATAGTGACCGTGATCAATCTTAGAACAAAAGGAATGTCTATGACGAGATTGCCTTTAACAATTTGGGCTTTCTTTGTTACTGCAATTATTGGTGTAGTTTCTTTTCCTGTATTGCTTTCTGCAGCTTTATTGCTTATTATGGATAGAAGTTTTGGTACTTCCTTCTTCTTAAGTGATATATTTATACAAGGTGAAGTACTAAGTCATCAAGGTGGATCTCCGGTATTATTCGAACACTTATTTTGGTTCCTAGGACACCCGGAAGTTTATATTGTGATCTTACCTGCGATGGGTCTGGTTTCAGAAATTTTGGCAACCAACTCTCGTAAACCTATTTTTGGATACCGGGCGATGATTGCTTCTATCTTGGCAATTGCTTTCTTATCTACAATTGTATGGGGTCACCACATGTTCATTTCGGGAATGAATCCATTCTTAGGATCTGTATTTACCTTTACAACCTTATTAATTGCAATTCCTTCTGCAGTAAAAGCATTTAACTGGATCACTACCCTCTGGAAAGGGAATTTACAGATGAATCCAGCTATGTTATTTTCTATTGGTTTCGTCTCTACCTTTATTACTGGTGGTTTAACAGGAATTATATTAGGAGACAGCACATTGGATATCAACGTTCACGATACTTATTTTGTAATTGCTCACTTTCACTTGGTAATGGGTATCTCTGCACTTTATGGATTATTAGCTGGGGTTTATCACTGGTTCCCCAAAATGTTTGGTAGAATGATGAATAAGAACCTAGGTTTTGTTCACTTCTGGGTAACCGCAATTGGAGCTTATGGAGTATTCTTCCCTATGCACTTTATAGGTATGGCAGGTTTACCTCGTAGATATTACGAATTCACAAACTTCCCTTATTTTGATGACTTGGCAGATGTGAATATTGTAATTACAGTTTTTGCAATAATTACCTCTGCAGTACAATTGGTATTCCTATATAATTTCTTTAGTTCTATTTTCTTCGGAAAAAAAGCAGAACAAAATCCATGGAATGCAACTACTTTAGAATGGACTGCTCCAGTAGAGCATATCCACGGAAACTGGTACGGTGAGATTCCTACTGTTTACCGTTGGCCTTACGATTACAGTAAGACTAATGAAGACGGGGAGTATGTAATTACAGGACAAGATTATGTTCCTCAGAATATACCGCTTCAGAAAGGTGAAGAAGAAATGAATCATTAAGCAAGGTCTTCATATAAAAAATAAATAAGCTCAGAAGTTATCTTCTGAGCTTATTTATTAACCTCACTTTCTATAAATATAACCAATACGTAACCTTAAGATTTAAGGTTCTAAATCTAGGGCTTAAGGTGTTGTTTGTATAATAGTTGTCATTGTAGATTAGGTAAAGGTCAGATAGTGGTGCAAACCTCCATTGTAATCTAGAATTAAATCCAAGGTTGTCCTCTTGATTGCTATATTGAATTAATGTAGCCCAAAAAATAGATTTACTTAAGGTAACATCTATTTTAGAGCCAATTAACCATATTTCATTGCTAGCATAGGGAAAAGGAAAATTCAATTTATCATACCTGGCATTCAATCCAATTAAATATTTGGGTTGTAACCTCAGGTTAAAATCTACTTGAGGAGTTAGTATAGTCCCATTAAAAAATTGCCCATAAGTCAATCCCAATCCATACGAGAAAGCAGTTCTTTCATCACTTTTATATCTTAAAACTCCAACGGTATAATAATAGTCGGTATTTGCCGGTAAAGGAGTTTTTCCCGCTCTTGAAGGATCAAAAGAATTGAAAAGAAAAGTGTATTTATTTAATAGGTTTAAAGAGATTTCTGATGTATTCTTAAAGCCAAGGTTCCATTCTGTTCTTATATCATGATCTGTAAGCTGAAATTCTAAATCTGGTTTCCAGGTAAAGTTTGGGGTAATGCTTAGATTGTGCAGGTTAACGATTCCTTTTTTTGGAAAAATTAAATATTCAACTTTAGGATCTATCCTAAAAATTCCTTTTCGTGGAACAAAACCTAAATTCGAAGTAAAGTTATTTCCTATAAAAAAACCGCTCCCTCGTATTCGCCATTTTTCGTTATTATAAGTTAGCATAGCTCCCGACGAATAATTATCGGTTGCTTCCTTTTCTGAACTAAAGGAAGTATGGGTATAAAATTTCCCATTCCAAGTGTTGTCTTTGTTGGCCAAGTTATAATCTAGTCCTATCACTCTGTTATATTCTCCTGCAGTAGTTGCGTAACCTTCGTCACTTGTGTTTTGACGATTTACAAAAATGGCGCTTATATTAGATCTGCTAAATAATTTATGTTGAAGTGCAACAACCATATTATTGTTAGATTCTATTTGGAAGATTGTGTCTTTTGAAGTTTGTACATTCAAAATCCCAACTCGAAAATTATTACTCAATTTTCCGCTTAATCTTGCACCTGCAATGATATCATTAGGTCTATTAATGCCACTGCTATCTTTAGCTATTCCAATTCGTCTAGAGAAAAAAGGATTGGCACTTTCCGAATTTCCAAAATCGGCAAATAAGTCGTTGTTTTCTATAAAGAATTGTCGGCGCTCGGGTAAGTTTACTTCAAATCGGGTAAGATTGGTGATCAAATTATCTGCTTCAACCTGAGAGAAATCAGGATTTACAGTTAGATCTACATTTAGACTATTACCCAATATAAATTTTGCATCTCCACCTACTTTAAAATCAGACAAATTTTTATTTAATTCAAAATCTTCACCAATTCCTGCGCTTATATATGGTATTAAAGATATAGGGCTGTTAGTTTCTTTGAGAGGTTTTTCAAAAACCATATCGCCCATAAATGCCAAATTAAAGATAAATTGACTTCTAGGTATGCGGATCCAAGTGTTTCGCTCGTTGCCTTGGGTGTCAAACTGATAGGAATTAAACCTCCATTTTGTCTCTCCTGGATTAAATTTAAAAGCAGAAAGAGGTATTGACCATTCACTAATATAGTAGCCATCATAGATCTTGGTTTCACCGTACCATTTGGTGTCCCAACTCGTAGTGAAACCGCTTAAACTTGTTCCACCACCAGAAACTAAAGCTTCACGCCTAACGCCGGCAGGATTAACTCCGAATAAAAAAGCATTAGAACCATCATTAAAAGTATCGAACAAAAGCGTGATATTATCGCTTCCACCAGCTCTAAAATCCCTGCGTAAAGATGGAACTATGTAGTTGTCTCCAATAGAGTTCACCCTTATGCCAACATAGAGATTCTTATCGTCATACAGCATTTTAATTTCTGTTTGATTAGTGGCAAGAAGACTATCTGTTGGGAAGTATTGCCAGAAGTCTTTAGCTGGTTCTGTTATATTCCATGCTGGCTCGTCTAGAATAGCATCTAACTTTATAGGTTGAGAAATATTTTTAACGATAATATTCTTTTCTTGTGCTATAAGTGCTGTTGTTAAGAACAAGAAGGTTAAATAGAAGTAAGTTTTAGACATAGGATGTTTGCAATGCATTACTAAAATAGTAAATGAGTACGGATAATTAAGGAAGTTCTTTTTTTAATCTATCAAATTAAGATTTGACTATTCCAACGATTTGTATATTTGTAATATGAACGAGCATCTAGACCCCACCGGCGAAAATTTTTCTTCAGAAGAATTAGATATAGACAGAGCATTACGCCCTCTCAGTTTCGACGATTTTGCAGGTCAAGATCAGGTGCTGGAGAATCTTAAGATTTTTGTTGAAGCTGCCAACCAAAGGGGTGAAGCTTTAGATCACACTCTATTTCATGGTCCTCCGGGACTCGGTAAGACTACTTTGGCGCATATTCTGGCCAATGAGTTGCAAGTTGGTATAAAGGTAACTTCGGGACCTGTAATAGATAAACCAGGCGATCTTGCCGGTTTGTTAACAAATCTTGAAGAACGTGATGTCTTATTTATAGATGAGATACATAGATTAAGTCCAATTGTAGAGGAATATCTTTATTCTGCAATGGAAGATTATAAGATCGATATCATGATAGAAACAGGGCCAAACGCCCGTACGGTTCAGATCAACCTAAATCCTTTTACACTAATTGGAGCTACCACTCGATCTGGATTATTAACTTCACCTATGCGCGCGAGGTTTGGTATTTCCAGCCGACTTCAATATTATACTACAGAATTGCTTTCTACTATCCTAGAGCGAAGTGCCGACATACTAAAAGTACCTTTATCTTTAGATGCTGCAATAGAAATAGCTGGGCGTAGTAGAGGAACACCAAGAATAGCAAATGCATTGCTACGTAGGGTTCGTGATTTTGCACAGATAAAAGGGAATGGAAAGATTGATATGGAAATTGCCAGATATAGTCTGAAAGCTCTTAATGTAGACGCACATGGTTTAGATGAAATGGATAATAAGATCTTGACCACGATCATCGATAAATTTAAAGGAGGCCCAGTAGGACTCTCAACTTTAGCTACTGCCGTAAGTGAAAATGCTGAAACCATAGAAGAGGTTTATGAGCCTTTCTTAATTCAACAGGGTTTTATTTTTAGAACTCCACGAGGACGGGAAGTTACCGAAGCTGCTTATAAACATTTGGGCCGAATAAAAGGTGCTTCCCAAGGAGGACTATTTTAAAGAATCAATTTTGTTTCTCGATCATATCAATTAGGGAAAATTGCAGGATATTCTGTAATAATGATTTGAAATTCTTCTTTAAAAAAATAAAATTCTGTAATTGTATTCTGCCAAACAGCAGCAATAATTACAACCCAAAGTAAAGATTCTTGCCAATTAAAAAGAACTTTGTAACTGGTTTCAGTTTCAATTTTGAATTCTTTTTTATCTAAATCACAATGAAGTTTCAAAAAAATAAGACAAATTGAGATCATCTTTTAGTCAATATATTGGGTTTTCGAAAATTATAATATCTTAAATTCGTTCAGTTTAAGACATTAAATAGGCAAAGGTTTTAGATTGAATATTGGATAATTATTAGTAGATAAATATCTGCTCAATAAGCTATAATAGGGATGATTATATAGATTTCTTATAAAATAAAATTAACAAAACAACTGCAATATAATCGGTTGAAATTGTCTTAAATCAGGACTAACGGCAACAATTTAATTTTCAAGACTATATTAAATACTGAAATCTTCCGTTTAATAGGTCTAGCTTTGAATGGTTAATTATAATTAAAATAAAAAATTCCGTCATTCATAATTACTGTCATGGTAATGAAATTAAATATAAATATCTGGAACGGGAAAATATTAGAAGCAGCTTGAATATTTGACTAACAGACTTAATTAATTAATATGAAATTATATATTAAGTATATGGTAAGTTTGCGATGTAAAATGCTTGTGCAAGAAGAGTTGGAAAAACTTGAGATCTCATTTGGGATTATCGATCTGGGAACAGTTGAACTTCTTGAGGAAATATCTAATGTGCAAAGGAATCAATTGAAAAGAAATCTTTTAAAGTTTGGACTCAAACT
>JBBSVD010000053.1:0-15088 GCA_038233835.1 Flavobacteriales bacterium
AGAACTTTATCAAAAGAAACTTTGTCTCCTTCTTCTCCCGCTAAACGGTTTACAAATACTTTTTGGTCTTTTGCAACTTTAAATTGCTGCCCTGCTATCTCTACAATTGCGTACATAGCGTATTTATTAGTTAATTATTTTAAAATAAATCACTTGAGAATTTTCCTCAAGCGGGTGCAAATATACTTCTAAATAATTAATTCACAAACTCTTTGTTTAATTTCCTAAAGTGTGTTTATTTCCTTCTATAGTGTTCCAAGAATCTTTAAATAGCTGCATAAAAGCCAGGGTTAGCACAAAACTTGTTGCAAATCCCATTACGGCTACCACAAAAAGGATAATACCAGTTCCCGCATTATAATCACTACGCCACATGGTAAGCAATTCATCTAGGAAACCTGGATTAAGCTCTGTAGAATAAATTCCGAAGAAAATAGTAAAGATGATAGTAGCATTAAAACCGGTTAGCAAGCCATTCATAAAACCCTTTTGATATTTAAATTTAGAACCTTTTTCTGAACGATAATGTTTTATAGACTCATACATCCCAAAGGCCATAATCACTCCGTTGAATAAGCTAAAGACAGGGTTTTTATGGGCACCAAAAATGGATAAAATTAGAAAATAAGCTATTAAGGCACCTG
Organism: Flavobacteriales bacterium; assembly: GCA_038233835.1. Lineage (GTDB taxonomy): Bacteria > Bacteroidota > Bacteroidia > Flavobacteriales > Flavobacteriaceae > Gillisia. The sequence goes on from JBBSVD010000053.1 coordinate 645, forward strand.
CAATGGCAACTCCATATTTTACAGGGATACGTATATTTTTCATCTTTCGAGGGTTTGGATTTGAGTAAAGTTCGAAAAATTCATGGATTAAATCCCCTAAACCGATGTTAATTTTAACAATTATAAAGATGTATATTTTAAACTCAATATGTCATTCTATTATTTTCTATTATTTTTGTAACAAAAGTGCAAATTGTAATACTTATAATGCACACAAAAAAAACCAATGAAAATGATTAACAAAATTAAATTTTCAGCCTGTGCGCTACTTCTGGGGGTAACCGGATTTGCACAAGAAGTTGAATTTACCGAATACGATCTAGATAACGGCTTGCACGTTATTTTACATCAAGACAATACTGCACCTGTAATAACCACATCTGTAATGTACCACGTTGGTGGGAAAGACCGCCAAGATGGAAGAACAGGTTTTGCCCATTTCTTTGAACATCTTTTATTTGAAGGAACCGAAAATATTCCAAATGGAAAATGGTTCGAAATTGTAAGTAGTAATGGAGGAAGCAATAATGCAAACACCTCTAATGATAGAACTTATTATTATGAGATATTCCCTTCCAATAACTTAGAATTAGGTCTTTGGATGGAGTCTGAAAGAATGATGCACCCAATTATTAAGCAAAAAGGGGTAGATACTCAAAATGAAGTTGTAAAAGAAGAAAGAAGATTAAGTTATGATAATAGACCTTATGGGAATTTATTACAATCTGTGTCTTCAAATTTATTCGTGAATCATCCATATAAAGATCCGAATGTTGGCTACATGGAAGATCTAGATGCTGCGACTTTAGAAGAATTTAAAAACTACTTTGACAAGTATTACGTTCCGAATAATGCTGTTTTAGTAGTTGCCGGAGATATAGATATTTCTAAAACCAAAGAAATGATCAAGGATTATTTTGGGCCAATTCCTAAGGGGGATGCAGTTGTGAGAAATTTTCTAAAGGAAACTCCTATTACTAAAGAAATTAATGCCAAAGCATTCGATGCCAATATTCAATTACCAGCAACAGTCTTAGGCTATAGAACTCCTTCCTTCACTGAAAAAGATTCTTATGTTTTAAATATGATCTCAGATTACTTGAGTGATGGTAAAAGCTCTGTCTTGTACAAAAAATTAGTAGACGAACAAAAACAAGCTTTACAAGTTGCTGCTTTTAACTTAGAACAGGAAGATTATGGAATGTATCTAATTTTTGCAATCCCATTGGGTGAAACTCCTCTTACAACTCTTAATACAGAAATGGAAGAAGAAATTGCAAAAATAAGAACTGATTTAATTTCAGAAAAAGATTTTCAAAAACTTCAAAATAAAGCAGAGAATGGATATGTGAATTCTAATTCTAGTGTAGCTGGGATTGCAAATTCTTTAGCTTCTAGCTATTTATTGTATAATAATACTAAGTTAATTAACGAAGAAATTGATATTTATAGATCAATTACTAGGGAAGATATAAAACGTGTTGCCAATAAATATTTAAACCCAAATCAAAGAGTGGTTTTAGAATATTTACCTAAAGCTGAAGAAGCAAAACAATAAAATTTATAAAATGATTAATATGAAAAATAATATAATAGCTTTTGCAGCCTTATTGTTTCTTTCTTTTAGTGTTCATGCACAAATTGATAGAAGTAAGCAACCAAAAGCAGGACCAGCACCTAAAATAAATATTGAAGAACCTGAAAGTTTTACTTTAGACAATGGTTTAAAAGTAATGGTAGTTGAAAACCACAAATTGCCTAGAGTTGCTATTTCTTTAAACATTGATAATCCTCCAGTTTATGAAGGAGGCAAGGCTGGGGTATCTAGCTTAACCGGTCAATTATTGGGGACAGGAACCAAAAAAATGTCTAAGGATGCTTTTAATGAGGAAATAGAATTTCTTGGAGCCAATGTAAATTTTTATTCTGGAGGTGCGTTTGGAAACACTTTGTCTAAATACTTCCCGAAAGTATTGGGATTAATGGCAAATGGAGCCTTAAATCCAAACTTTACCCAAGAAGAATTTGATAAAGTAAAAGAGCGTCAAATAGAAGGTTTAAAAGCCAGTGAGAAAGATGTAGCTTATAATGCCGGAAGAGTAAGATCTGCTTTAGCATATGGTAAAAACCACCCTTATGGTGAATTTGAAACTGAAGAAACTGTAAAGAAATTGACTTTGGCAGATGCACAATCTTTTTACAACACTTATTTTGTTCCTCAAAATGCGTACTTAGTAATTGTTGGAGATGTAAATTATGATGAGGTTAAGAAGCTGGTAAAAGAAAATTTTTCTAACTGGAAAAAAAGTGAATTACCAGAGTATAAAATGCCAATGGTTTCCAATCTAAAACAAAGTGAAATTCAGTTTATAGATATGCCTAATGCAGTTCAAAGTGAAATTGCTATTGTAAACACCATTAATTTAAAGAAAAAAGATAAAGATTATTTTCCAGTTTTACTAGCCAATAAAATTCTTGGTGGAGGTGGAGAAGCTCGTTTGTTCTTAAACTTAAGAGAGGACAAAGGTTATACCTACGGAGCATATTCCAGGACAGGTAACAATAAGTTCGGGGCTGCAACATTTGTTGCAAGTGCAAGTGTAAGAAATGCAGTAACGGATAGCTCTGTAGTTGCATTTTTAGATGAAGTTTATAGAATTAGAAATGAAAAAGTTTCTGAAAACGAACTTGCTAATGCAAAAGCTAAGTACACAGGAGATTTTGTGCTGTCTTTAGAGCAACCTGCTACAATCGCAAATTTAGCCTTAGAGGTTGAAACTGAAGATTTGGATGATGACTTTTATGAAGATTACCTTAAGAATATAAATGCTGTAACTGCAGAAGATGTTCAGAGAGTTGCAAATAAATATTTCCTTGCAGATAATTCTAGAATTGTAGTTGTTGGTAAAGGAAGTGATGTAGTAGAAAATCTTGAAAAAATAAAGTATAATGGAAAGAAAATCCCTGTAGTTTATTTTGATAAAGAAGGGAATAAGATAGATAAGCCTGAATTTAATAAAACTGTAGATGCTTCAGTAAATACTGAAACAATTTTCAACAATTATTTCAAGGCTATTGGTGGAAAAGAAGCTGTAAAAGCTGTAGAAAGCGTTATGATGATTGCACAAGCCGAAATTCAAGGACAGAAATTAGACTTGGAGATGAAAACTACTTCTTCTGGAAAATCTTCTACCTTAGTTGCAATGGGTGGTAATCCAGTTAGCAAGCAGGTTTTTAATGGAGAAACTGGATTTATGGTAGCCCAAGGTCAAAACATGGATTACACAGTTGAGCAAATAGCAGCTGCAAAAGCTGAAGCAAATCCGTTTCCAGAGCTTACTGCAACTAATGCAAAAATTATGGGTATAGAAGCTGTAGATGGTAAAGATGCTTACAAAGTAGCTATCACAGAAGACACTACTAATTTCTATGATGTAGAAACTGGATTAAAAGTAAAATCTGTTAAAACAGTTTCTCAAGGTGGACAAACCATGAGCGTGCCAACTGGATACAGTAATTACAAAGAAGTAAAAGGAATTAAATTCCCTTTTACAATTTCCCAGTCTTTTGGGCCACAATCATTCGAATTCAATGTAACCTCTGTTAAAGTTAATGAAGGTGTAGTTGATGCTGATTTTGAAAAATAATAATATCTATTAATATTGAAAAGACCGACTATTAGTCGGTCTTTTTGTTTTTGGTATAAAGCTTCCTCGCTCTATTTACTAAAAAAACACCTAACAAAATTACACCCATAGACATAAGCTGAAGAAAACTAAAGACTTCTCCATCTAAAATTCCCCAACCAAGGGCCACCACTGGTATAGTATAAGTTACAGAAGTAGAAAATACAGGATCTGATATCTGAATTAACTTATTGAAAATTACCATGGCAATCCCAGTTCCTATAACCCCAAGAATAAGGACATATAAGATGGAAGTACTCACTACCTCATCTTGAAAAGCAGCCTCAAAAGAGAATCCTGAAAATATTAAAACTAAAATAGAAGGGATCAAGATTACAAGAAAGTTTCCCGCAGTAAGAGCTAACGCAGGTATATTGTACATATATCTCTTAATAATATTTACGTTTAACGCATAACATGCTGCAGCAATAACCACCAATCCTGAGTATAAATAATTTTGATCAGGATTTACCTGAGCTCCGCTAAAGATAAGACCAAGTGTTCCTATTAATCCTATTATAACTCCAAGTATTCGATTTTGAGTAAATGCTATCTTAAAGAATAAAACCCCGAAGATCAAGGTCATTAAAGGTGTTGTTGCATTTAAAATAGAGGCTATTGCACTGTCAATTTCTGTCTCTGCAAAAGCAAATAGAAATGCTGGGAAAAAGGACCCTAAAAATGCAGAAATAGCAATCCATTTCCATTGTGGTTTTGTGAGGTTAGAAAGGCCTTTAAATCCAATTAGAATTAAGAATAGGGAAGCAAATATTATTCTAAAAGAACCTAATTGCAACGGCGTTAAGCCAATCAAACCTTTTTTGATAAGTATAAATGAACTTCCCCAAACCAAAGACAAAAGGATTAAATAGATCCATTTAATATTTTTGAGAGGCATATTGTAAATTTATTTTGCAGTTTTAGATTATAAATTGCGAAAGTAGTATAATTACAAATTTCTTAAATAATAAAAGCCCGGAATGTAATTAGATTACATCCCGGGCTTTTATTCTAATTGAAATACGATTTATTGATTCTCAGTCAACGGAATCGGAAATTGCGTAAACACATCGTCTCCTGCTCTATCAACTGGTAATTCATCCAACCTGTTATAACGCCGAACATCTATCCATCTATGCCCTTCTGCAAATAACGAATATCTACGTTGCATTAGCATTTCATCTATAAGAGATTCTGTATCTGTAGGTCCGGTGTAAGGTTTTAACCCAGCACTATCACGAATAATATTCAATGCTCTTACAGCTTCACTCGGATCTATAGTAATATTAGCTTCCGCAAATAAAAGGATCAACTCTTCATTTCGGATAATAGGAATATCATCTGTAAGTGACTTGTATCGATTAACGGCGTAATCTCCTGAAAGACCATCTAAAATAAGCGGTTCATCTAATTGAGCAATTTTATCTAATCTATTATCGCCAGCTTCAGCATCTGTTACAAAAGAAGGTTGCACAATCCTTGCACCTGCAGTGGAAAGTCCTTCAACAGAAAAGTACAATGGGTTAGATAAATCTATCTGGTTCAAGGAAAAGTTATAATATATCCCTGTATCCAAGTCTGATGAACTTAAATTTAAAAATGAATCTTCTAAGAATGCAAGTACTGCTTGATCATCCCCTTGATATGCTGCTACTCGAGCAGAGATTGCTTTATTTGCTTTCAAAAAGCTTGAAGGAGTATCAAATCCATTAAATCCTGAAGACAGAATAAATGGGAAGTCAGTACCTCCGCTTTGAAGATCTGAAGCACCTTCTTCCAACAATGATCTTATTGCCGACAATGAAGCATCATAAGAAAGGAATGGGCCTAAATTATTTTGATCTGATACATCTACTCTAATTCCATTTTGATAGGTCAGGTTTAAATTCAGTAATAATTCATAACCTATAAAGGTTTTTAGAAAACCTCTGGAAGCATTAATTTCCTGATCTGAAAATTGACCTGATAAATCTTGAGAATCTAAAAAGCCTAATATCAAGTTTGCATTTTTCACGGTGCGGTACCTAGCTGCCCAAGGATTGGTGATATAAAAGGTATTATTATCTAAAACAGCATCTTGCTTACCCAATAAATCCCCTGTAAAGCGAGGGTCTGAACTAGAATATCTATAATATTCCCTTCCAATTACGCCTATATCATCAAAATAAGTCCCTAGACTTGCACGCATGCTGTACAAGACCCCGCCAACAAGATCCTGAAGATCACCACGCGTTAGGTTATCATTAAATGCATCTGTCTCCGCATTATTTAGATCTGAAAATTCTCTGACCTCACATGATACCAGAACACCGATAACAGACGCAAAGAATAAAGTTTTATAAATATATTTTTTCATAATTTTTCTGTTTAAAAGTTAACTGATACATGAAATAAAAATCTTTTTGAAGAAGGGAATGGTGTTACTTCTACCCCGGTAAATATTCCGTTTGCTCCAAAGTTGGATACTTCAGGATCATAACTATTATAGTCAAAAATACTAATCAAGTTTGTTCCAGAGAAACCAAGTTTGATATTATCTATACTTCCCCCTAGTAAGTTAGAAAAGGTCTCCTTTTGGATGGTATAATACAGTCCAACTTCTCTTAATCTAACATAGCCAGCATCTTCTACAAATACTTCAGCAGAAGAACCTAACTGGCTTACACGGTAAGGACCATTTCCAAGCACTCCTGCCGGATCTAAGTCTATATCGTCAAAATCATGACTGGTTCCGTTAAGATCGGTTAAAAGCGCAGTAAGGTTAATGTTCTCCCCTCCTTTTTTCCATTGCCATAAGAAAGATAAATCAAAATTCTTATACGTTAGCTGATTGTTGAAAGCCATTTGAAAGTCTGGCTCTGAATCTCCAAATTTTTGAAATCCATTAGCCCCCGGATTTGGTCCAATTCCTACAATTTGGGTAGCGCTTTCACCTTCTTCAATTCTAAAAGTTCCTAAGGTTGCTCCAAAAGCACCAATGTTAAAAGCTGGTACATCAAGTTTTGTTATTTCTGAAGTGTTTTTAAAGAAATTTACACCAGTATTCCATGTGAAATTTTCAGTAGATACTGGGGTTGCATCTAGAGAAATTTCAATCCCTTTATTTCTAAGGCTTCCCGCATTTACATATTGTTGCGTAAAACCAGTAGATGGTTCTAAAGCAGCAAGTAAAATAAGATCGTCAACCGTTTTAATATAGTATGTTGCAGATAAGGATAATCTGTTATTAAAAAATCCAAGATCTGTACCAAATTCTAATTCCTTTTGTCTTTCAGATTTTAAATCTTTATCTCCCTTTACTCCAATTAAGCTTATTCCTAATAATCCATCCGTTGCAAAGGCATTATAAGATGTAAATAAACCGGCAAATGGAGGAAAATTTCCTGCTTCCCCATAAGCTGTCCTTAATTTGAATTGATTCCAATTAGAACCGGTGTTCCAAAATTCGAACTCATTTAAATTTACTGCTAGAGATGCTTTAGGATAATAATTCAATTTATTAGCATCCCCATTATTAGAAGATTTATCTCCTCTCACACCTACTGTTGCAATAACTTTATCTTGAAAATTAACTTCTTCCTGTACAAAGAATCCTGAATCTTCCTGAAGTAATCTAGTTTGATTTACACCAGTATTTGCTGCCTGATCCACATTAGTTTCAGATGCTACTAAACCAGTAGCAGAAATTAACTGCGTGTTTTGGTCGAAAAACTCTCTAGTTAGACCTGCTTGGGTAGTGAAGTTTAAATTATTTTCAGTAAAATATTTATGCACTAAGAATGCAGAAAGGTTATAATTTTTGTTTTGAGTATCTCCTTGAACAGAAATACCATTTAAACCTCCATTAGATAATTTTTGAAACTGAAGTGCTTTAGGAAAGATAGCTCTTGTTTTAAGTCCGTAAAAATCTAAACCTCCTCTAAGGATTAATTCTAAATTAGAATTATCTGCCTTATAAAGATCAAGATTAACTGTGCCACCAATTATAAAACGATTATTGGTTTCATTGTTTCTAACAAGATCTCTAGTTTGTAATGGATTTGATGCTCCTGCTGGACTATCTGGATAGTTTCCGTTTTCATCTGGAAATAATTGCAACCAAGGGGTTGTTCCTACCAAGGCCACACCAATTGTGGTTCCAGAGTTGTCATTGTTAAAAAACCCTCTATTTGCAGAAGAATGAATAAAATTGGTGCTCAAAGCCAATTTCAAAAAATCTGTTGGGGAGTGGTCAAGATTTAATCTCAGGGATGTTTTTTCATATCCTGTATTCTTTACAATACCATCTTCGTTATTATGACTAATCCCTGAAAAAAATCTGGTTTTTGCATCTCCACCACTAATACTAAAGTTGGTAATACTTATTAATCCCTTTTCACCAAAAATCTCTTCTTCATAATCAATCAATCTATCTTCTCTTTGTGCTGCTAGAAAGTTTTCAGCTGCATTATCTCCAAAGTCTTCTCTTACACGAGCTTCTGTATAATCCCTTAAGCCAAGAAGTCTTGTAACCTCTGACCATCCACTAGATTGAGAGAATCTATATTTGGTTTCTCCAACTCTTCCTTTTTTTGTGGTTATAATTACCACCCCTGCTGCTGCACGACTACCATATATGGCTGCTGCAGATGCACCTTTAAGTATTTCTATGTTTGCAATATCGTCTGGATTAATGTCTGCAATCCTGTTAGACGGGTTATCTTGATTAGATGCACTTCCTCCAGCTGCTGCTGCAGAAACTACGTTTAAACCTGCTGCAATGGAGGAGTTATCTACATAAACTCCATCAATAATATATAGAGGTTGCGTGTTACCTGTAATAGAGGTTGCTCCTCTTAATTTAACCGATAGCCCTCCTCCTGGTGCTCCCGAGTTTGCACTTACATTTGCTCCAGCAAATTTACCATAAAGAGCCCCATCCAATGTTGGAGGTGGTGTTGTTCCAACTAATTCTTCAGCAGTGATTGAAGCTACCGCATTCGCAGAATTGGATCGTTTTATAGAAGTTGCAAGTCCCGTAACAACAACCTCATCTAATGCCGCAGCTGCTTCAACAAATCTTAGGTTGATAGGTGAGTTTTGAGTAACGTTAATTTCTTGGGTTTGAAAACCGATATAAGAAAAAACTAAGATTGTGGGAAGCGATTCTACGGTTAAAGAAAAATTGCCGTCCAAATCACTGGTGGTACCATTAGTAGTCCCTTTTTGTATCACATTTATAAATGGAACAGGTTCACCCGTGTCATCGTTAATGGTTTTTCCGGTAAGTGTTTCCTGCGCAAAAAGCACAGTTGGAAAAATAAACAGTAAAAGCATCATTTTGATGCCAGTTAGTTGGATGTGCCTCATAATTTTGGTTTTTTCAATTAGCAAATGCCAAATTAGGAAAAAAATTTAAGGCTAGACGTTAAAGTTAATTTTAATTTAAATTAACTTAATTATTGTTAATATAAATTCCATATTCTCAATTTAATAAGAATTTATCTCCATTTAATGGATTCCATTAATCGCTTAATGTCAGAACGTAAGTATGAGGCTGCGGGCATTATAGAATCGTAATTGGGTTTTTGATTGAAGTATAAAGAACCTGTTACAAAGTGCTTAACACTATCTGTAACATAGAATTGAGCCTGAGAAGCTGCATTTCCCTCCACTTCATAAAACATTCCATAGGCTTTATGCTCCGGGTTCATGTAGACATCGCCCTCGATAAAGTCAGCTTTTATGGTATGTTGCAACGGTAATTTTTGAGAATCCATAAGAAGCGAATCCAAATTATTATGAACTTCTTGATAGGTTATAAAAATGGAGGCATTTAATTTAGGATAATTCAAATTTATCCAACAAGGTACATTAGCTTTTGCATCAGCAACAACCGCAATATTATTAATATCAAATGTATAAGGACAATCCAGTTCAAGCTGCTTATATTCTGCCGGTGGAAATTCCAAAGCCAAAAAAGCCTTTGGCTTTGGCAAGATCTCGTCTTTACAAGCGGTAAAAATAGAAAGTAAAAGTAAAACTACAACCAATCTTTTCATTCCAAATTTTTTATAGATTGTATCCTTAAAATTGAATCCCGAAGTAAGAATTAATCATCAGAAGTGATCAATGGTTCTATACTTAGTTTAATTTGTTTGATCCTTTTATCGTCTATCACCTCAATTGTAAATTGATAATTCTGAAAATAGATCACTTCATTTTTACTAGGAAAACCACCAGAAATTTCAAGCAGAAATCCCGCCAAAGTTTCAGATTCTCCTTTATTCTCTTCAAAATTTGAAGAATCATCCAGTTTAATGATCTTATAAAAATCTTTAAGAGGAGTTTTACCTTCAAAAATAAAATTGGATTCGTCCAACTTAGAGAAAACCAGATCCTCATCATCAAATTCATCGCTTATATCACCAACTATCTCTTCAATTATATCTTCCAAAGAGACCAAACCGCTGGTGCCTCCATATTCATCTACAACAATTGCAAGATGTATCTTCTTATCTTTAAATTCATTTAAAAGATCATCCAGTTTTTTATTTTCAGGAATAAAATATGGTTCTCTCAATAATGAGGTCCATTCAAAATCTTTCTGATCCAAAAATGGCAAAAGATCTTTTACATATAAAATTCCGCTAACTTGATCTATATTTTCTTTATAAACGGGTATTCTTGAAAAACCGTTTTCTACGATCTCAGGAATAATCTCTTTATAGGTCTGATTCTCATTAAGTGCAAAAATATCCATTCTTGGACGCATCACTTGTTTTGTATCTGTGTTTCCAAAAGAAACTATGCCTTTCAAGATCTTTTGTTCTTCACGAGTAGTATCATCCTCGCGCGTCATTTCTAATGCTTGTGAAAGATGATCTACACTTAAAAATCCCTTTTGCTTTCCTAGCTTTTCATGAATATATATGGTGACTGCACGCATGGGTGTGCTCAAGGGCGAAATTAAAAAATCTAAAACATTTAAAGGATAGGCCATCAAATTGCTGAATTTCACATTATTCCTGCTCGCGTAAACCTTTGGAAGGATCTCTCCAAAAAGAAGGATAAGGAAAGTTACTATTCCAACTTCAACTAAAAACTTAAAGTTGATGCCAAAAATAACGGCATTCAGATTCCCAAAAAACTCATCGGTTACTGAATCAAAAAGAAGCACAATTGCTATATTAATTGTATTATTTGCAACTAATATTGTGGCTAATAATTTCTTTGGTTTCTCTAAAAGTTTAGCAACTATTTTTTGAGCATTAGTACGTTTTCCATTGTCTGCCAAAAAATCTGAAGGCGTAAGAGAGAAAAAAGCAACTTCTGCACCAGAGATCAATGCAGAACAAATTAGCAAAACAACCAGCATAATTAAGCTAATAATCAGCGAGATTTCTAATGAGATGAAAGATAAAATTAAACTGGGAGGATCTGGATCCAAATGCTTATGTTTTAGTTAGACTTAGAAAGGCAAATCATCTTCTTCATCATTGCCCATAGATTGATCGGCAAAAGTATCATTTTTAGTATTGGAAACAGGTTTTGCTGAGGCCGAATTTTGTGCCGAATTTCCTGTTGTTTCATTTTTGGGGGTTAGAAAAGTGAAATCTGTACACTGAATTTCAACAGAATATCTCTCGATACCTTTATCATCTGTCCATTTTCTGCTTTTCAACCTTCCTTCTACATATACCTTGTCTCCTTTTTTAAGATATTTTTCGCAGATCTCTGCGGCTTTGTTTCTTACTACTATATTATGCCATTCGGTATTTTCTACTCGCTGGCCAGTAGATTTGTTGGTATATACCTCGTTGGTAGCTAATGGAAATCTCCCAATTGCACCTCCGCCTTCAAAATAATGCATCTTTACATCGTCTCCTGTATGCCCAATTAGCATTACCTTATTAAGTGTACCCGTCATTTTAGTTATTTAAGCAGCATCTTTAAATGCCATTCGATTAAAACATTTTATTAAAAATAAAGAATTTTATTTAGTATACCATCTTCATTATATCATTATTAGGAGGGAAAATATTAATTGAAGGTATCGCTAATAATCGCTGAGCTCAAATTCGTTTATAAAATTTGCGATAAGCACCGGAACTGGATATTGATGAATTTCTGAGAGCGGAATAGAATTCTCTTCCGACTCTTTTTTCTCGATTATCCAGAAACTAGTATAAATATGCTGATGTGATAATTTATGTATAATTGGCAGGTCATTATATAAGGACACCTTTTCTATAGGTCCACTTATAAGTGATTTTATTATAACTGAAGCTTCAAATTCTTCGGGAGAACAAACTGAAGCAGTTTCAAATAAAGGAAATTGATACAAACCTTCCCAAATTCCTTTTCCGGTACGTTGTTCCAATAAAGTTTCATTTTCTTCAGAAAGAAAGACCAAGTAATTAAAGTATCGCTTTTTGATCTTACCTTTTTTCAATTTAATAGGCAAAACCTTTATAGCATCATTCTTTAGTGCTAAACAACTCCCAGAAAGTGGGCAGGAATCGCAAAGCGGATTTTGAGGCTTACAATGCAAAGCACCAAATTCCATGATTGCCTGGTTATAGGTAGCCGGATCTTTTACAGACATTACTTTTTTTGCCAATAATTTAAACTCCTTCTGGCCGGCACCACTATTAATAGGAGTTTCAACACCAAAATATCTCGCCAACACCCTGTATACATTACCATCTACAACTGGCGTAGCTTCATTAAAACAGAAAGAAGCAATGGCGCTTGCGGTATAATCTCCTACTCCTTTTAAGCAAAGTAGCTCATTGTAGGTTTTTGGAAAGTTTCCGTTGAGGTCCTCGGCTACATGTTTGGCGGTTTCATATAAGTTTCTAGCTCTAGAATAATAGCCTAAGCCTTGCCAAAGCTTTAATACTTTCTCCTGATCTGCATTTGCAAGATCAAAAACTGTTGGAAACGCGTGTGTGAAGGCTAAATAATATGGTAAACCTTGCTCAATTCTAGTTTGCTGAAGCATGATTTCACTCAGCCAAATATGATAAGGATCAGTAGTTTCTCTCCAAGGCAAATCTCTTTTATTGCCTAAGTACCAATTAATCAGTGTTTTATAAAAAACCATGAATCCCATTGTTTGATTGCAATAATAATTCTTTATTTGGTTACTATTTAATGAATTAGGATTGAAATATTGGAGATTTAATTCTTATATTTGCCCCCTTGAAAATTAAGAACCCCAATTATAATTTTAAATAGTACGAAAATGACGAAAGCAGATATCGTAGCGAAGATTTCAGAGAAGTTAGGAATGGAAAAAGGAGATGTACAAGCTACTGTTGAAACATTTATGGAAGAAGTAAAGACTTCTTTGGAAAGTGGAGATAATGTTTACCTTAGAGGATTTGGAAGCTTTGTGATTAAAACAAGAGCAGAGAAAACCGGAAGAAACATCTCTAAGAATACTACAATAAAAATCCCTGCACACAACATCCCTGCATTTAAACCTGCACGTGTTTTTGTAGATGGTGTTAAGACTAATGTTGAAGTAAAAGAATAATTCCTGTAACAAGGAGTTTGAAAGTATATAATTATTAATTTAAAAAAAGTACACTATGCCAAGTGGTAAAAAAAGAAAAAGACATAAGGTAGCTACTCATAAGCGTAAAAAGAGAAGTAGAGCTAACCGCCATAAGAAAAAGTAGTGCTCTCACTACTTTTTTTAGTAAAAGACGTTCTTTGAAATTGAAACTGAATTTAAATATTATTTGAATTACAGTTTCTTCAGGCTTAAAAACCCTGTGAAAATTTATTGTTTAATCCATCCCGATTTCCGGGATAAAAATCTAAAAGAGTGGACAAAGAATTGATTATTAGATCAGGTTCCTCTGCTATAGATTTTGCCTTAATTAAAGATGGAAAACTAGTTGAATTAAACAAAGAAGAAGACGATAGCAACTTTGCTGTAGGCGATATTTTTATTGCCAAGATCAGGAAAGCTGTTCCAGGATTAAATGCCGCATTTGTAAATGTTGGCTATATAAAAGATGGTTTTTTACACTATCATGATCTTGGCCCTCAAGTCCTCACTTTGTTGAAATTCATAAAACGTGTAAGCACAGGTAAATTAAAGGACTATTCTTTACAGAATATGACTTTTGAAAATGATATTGATAAAGACGGAAGCATTGCCGAAGCCTTAAAATCAAATCAGTCGCTATTGGTTCAAGTAATGAAAGAACCCATCTCCACAAAAGGTCCAAGAATAAGCTCAGAGCTTTCTCTTCCGGGTCGTTATATTGTGCTGGTACCTTTCTCTAACAGAGTTTCAGTTTCACAAAAAATTGAAAGTAAAGAAGAAAAAGATCGCCTTAAAAGATTGGTAAAGAGCATCAAGCCTAAAAACTTTGGTGTAATTGTAAGAACCGTAGCAGAAGGCAAAAAAGTAGCAGAGCTAGACAGAGATCTCCAAAATTTAATGAGTCGCTGGACAGCAATGTGTAAAAAGCTTTATAAAGCACCGCATCCATCCAAGGTATTGGGAGAGTTAAATAGGGCATCCTCAATTTTGAGAGATATCTTTAATGACACTTTTACCTCTATCATGGTAGATGACGAAGAACTTTATACACAACTAAAAGATTATGTGGCAGAAATTGCCCCAAATAAAGAATCTATAGTAAAGCTATACCAGAATAATGTTCCAATTTTTGAAAAATTCGGTATCGAAAGACAAATAAAAACTTCCTTTGGTCGCACCGTATCGATGAGCAAAGGAGCTTACCTGATTATTGA
>JBBSVD010000054.1:0-14909 GCA_038233835.1 Flavobacteriales bacterium
CTGGAAAGGTTCCTTGCGTAGTATACGGAGGAGGCGAACCATTACATTTTTCAGCAGATGAAATTGCCTTTAAGGACCTAGTTTACACAGCAGATGTGCACACTGTGGTAATATCCTTGGAAGGTGGGGATAAAATTGATGCTGTTCTTCAGGACATCCAATTTCACCCGGTAACCGATGCTATCCTACACATGGATTTCTATCAGATATTTGAAGACAAGGAAATTAATATGGAGATTCCTGTGCATACTAAAGGTACTGCACGTGGAGTTAAAAATGGTGGGGTTTTACGTTATAACCTACGTCGTTTAAAAGTGAAAGGTCTTCCTGGAAATCTTCCAGACTTTATTGAAGCCGATGTAACTTCTCTTAAAATTGGACACAAATTGTACGTTACTGCTGTAGCTAGTGACGATTACACTATTCAACATCCAGATAACACAGTAATTTGTCAAGTTAAGACATCTCGTAATATTGTTGCTGATGAAGTTGAAGAAGAAGATGAAGTTGCTGCAGATGAAGTACCAGCTACCGAGGTAGATGATGCCGCTGCTGTAAAAGAGTAAATATTCTTTTAGCATAAAACTTAAAGCATTCCTTTTCCAATTTATTGGGATTCGGAATGCTTTTTTTGTTAAAGGCTATATATGACTTTTTATACAGTTTACTGAGACTCAAGTTTTAAATTATTTTACGGCTCCATTCAAAACGTAGAAAAACGACTGTATAGACGTTCCAAAACAGCGCTTTGAAATCTTTTTCCGCAGTATAAGTGTTGTTTTGCGTTAATAAATCTTGAAGCCTTGGAAAGATTTTAGCAAAATAAGACTGGTTTTAGCTTTGCTGAAAAATACCTCTGGGAAAAGCGCCTTTTCTTTTGTTTCGTTTTCTTTGGGCGAACAAAGAAAATGAAAAAAGATATTGTTAGAGACCTAAATTAATTGATATTCGTATTGTTTTGAAAATCTGTAAATGATAGCAGACTCGAGAACTATTTAAAACTATGAATTAGACTTTTGTTATAGTTTATCCTGAATTTACCCAAGAGCTCAAGATGCCATTTGTTTTCGAAAAATAATGAAAACTGAAGGCTAAAATTGCTAGGCTGAAGAATATTATTAATTTTATCTTTACCAAAATTATTTCCATGCTGGCTTTTTTCGGAAGATTATTGAATAAAAAACAACCACAGGAAGAAGTAGATCCTATGAAGAAATTTTTGATTGTTGGACTTGGGAATATAGGCCCCAAGTATTACAATACCAGACATAATGTTGGCTTTAAGATAGTAGATTTTCTGGCAGAAAAAGAAGGGGTTTCTTTTTCTACAGATAAGTTGGGGGATATTACAAGCTTCAGATTTAAAGGTAGAACCATTATTTTGCTGAAACCAAGCACTTATATGAATTTAAGCGGTAAAGCTGTTAGTTATTGGATGACCAAGGAAAAAATTCCCTTAGAGAACCTTTTGGTAGTAACAGACGATCTAAACCTTGCTTTTGCTTCAATTCGAGTAAAAACAAAAGGGAGCGATGGAGGACATAACGGATTAAAGGATATTCAACTTCAATTAAACACCAACGCATACAACAGGTTTAGATTTGGAATTAGCGATGTTTTTTCTAAAGGCAAGCAAGTAGATTATGTGTTAGGTGAATGGACACCAGAAGAAGAGAAACAACTACCAGAGCGTTTTGAAACTGGCGCAGAACTCATAAAATCTTTTGCCACTGCCGGAATTAATATTACAATGAATACATTTAACGGTAAATAATTCATTCTTGAAAGAACATAAAGGAGCATATTCATTTAAAAGTGATAAACCAACGGTAATTACCATTGGTACTTTCGATGGAGTTCATGCCGGACATAAAAAGATCATAGAAAAGTTAGTTAATACTGCAAAACTCAGCAATATGGAGTCGGCTATTCTAACTTTTTTTCCGCATCCAAGAATGGTATTGCAAAATGAAAGTGATATCAAGTTGATAAATACCATTGAAGAGCGCACCCAGATTTTAGAACGTTCTGGGATAGATCATCTTATTATTCATCCATTTACTCACCAATTCTCAAGACTTACCGCTTTGGAATTTGTTCGAGATATTTTGGTGAACACCTTAAATGCCAAAAAAATAATTATTGGCTATGATCATCGTTTTGGGAGAAACCGTACCGCAGATATAAATACCTTAAAAGAGTTTGGAAAACAATTCGATTTTGAGGTAGAAGAGATTGGCCAACAAGAAATTGAAGACGTAGCAGTGAGTTCTACCAAGATAAGAAAAGCTTTATTGGAAGGCAAGGTAGAAAAAGCAAATAGATATCTCCAACAACCCTTCATGTTAACCGGAACGGTAGTAAAAGGAAAAGGCCTGGGTAAGGAATTTGGATATCCTACCGCAAATCTTAAAATAGCCGAAAATTATAAACTTATTCCTAAGAACGGCGTTTACATTGTTAGGTCTATTTTAGACGAAATTCCATATTTTGGTATGATGAATATAGGTACAAATCCAACCGTTGGAGGAAAAGAACAAACCATCGAGACCTATTTCTTTATGTTGGATGAGGACCTTTATGGAGATAAACTTCAAATAGAAATGTTGGCAAGAATTAGAGATGAGAAGAATTTTGACTCTGTAGAAGATCTAAAGCGCGCTATGAAACAAGACGAAGCTTTTACAGACGAATATATTAGAGACAACTATGCTGAATAGATGGTTATTCACCCAAATAGATAATAGTGCACTGGTTGTATTTAGAGTATTTTTTGGGTTACTTATAGCACTTGAAGCCTTTGGGAGTATAGCAACCGGCTGGGTTCGCAGAACTTTGATGGAGCCTCAGGAAACCTTCAATTTTATAGGATTCGAATTCTTACAACCTCTTCCAGGTAATGGAATGCTTTATTATTACGGACTAATGGGCCTTTTCGGATTGTTGGTAATGGTGGGATATAAGTATAGATTCAGCATGTTTTGCTATACCATTATGTGGGCTTCTGTATATCTCATGCAGAAGTCCTCTTATAACAATCACTACTATTTGCTAATGCTGTTGTGTGGCATCATGTTCTTTTTACCAGCACATAAAAATGCTTCTATAGATGCCTGGAGAAATAAATCTTTGCGGGAAATTTCTATGCCAAGGTGGGTTTGGTTATTCATAGTATTGCAAATGTGGATCGTTTACACTTACGCTTCGGTTGCTAAGTTATATCCAGATTGGTTTACCGGGGAATTCCCAAGAATTTTAATGAGATCTAAAGCAGAATATTGGTTGGTAGGAGAGTTGCTTCAGCAAAAATGGACACATTTCGCAATTTCGTGGTTCGGATTTTTATTCGATCTCCTTATCATTCCTCTTTTATTATATAAAAGAACTCGAGTTTCAATATTTATTGCAGCCATCTTTTTTCACCTTTTTAACAGTTTCATTTTTCATATTGGGATTTTCCCATACTTATCTCTGGCCTTCATTTTGTTCTTTTTCCCTTCTGAAAAAATAAACAAATGGTTCTTAAGACGAAAAAAGAAGTATTATGAAAAGAATGAAGTTATTATTCCGAAGCAACGTAATTTGCTGGTCGGTATTCTCGCTATTTGGTTTATTATTCAAATTGGACTTCCACTTAGACATTGGTTTTTCCAAGATGATGTGCTCTGGACCGAGGAAGGACATAGGTTGTCTTGGCGAATGATGCTTAGGAGCAAAAGTGGCCGAACTGTTTTTAGAATAGTAGATAAGGACACCAAAATGATAGAGTTTGTAGATAAATCCAAGTACCTGTCTTCAAAACAGCTAGGAGCAATTAATTCCAAGCCAGATCTTATATGGCAATTTGCCCAGCGCTTAAAAAAGGAATATGCAAAAGAAGGTAGAGATGTTCAGGTTTTTGTAGACTCTAAAGTTAGTGTGAACGGAAGACCTTATCAGCGATTTATAGATCCAAAAGTGGATCTTGGTAGTGAAGAATGGCATCATTTTAAACACCATGACTGGATATTACCTTCCAATTTAGACCAGTAATTTTACAGGCTTTTGCTACATTTGCAGCTTACTAAAAATTAGTTGGCCTTATGTTACAAGTAAGCAATATTAGAGCTCATAAAGAGGAATATATAAATTCCCTTAAGAGAAGAAATTTTAATGCGGAAGAACTCTTTGAAGAGATCTTAACTTTAGATGAATCTCGCCGTTCCACTCAAACTCAGTTAGACGAAACATTGGCCGAATCTAATCAACTTTCCAAAGAAATTGGAATTTTTTTTAAATCTGGGGAACAACAAAAAGCAACTATTTTAAAGGAGAAATCGGTACAGTTAAAGGAAGTGTCCAAAACACTATCCGATAGTTTTGCTGAAACCGCTAAGAAATTGGAGGATCTTCTATATTCCATTCCTAATATTCCTAACGATCTTGTTCCTGCGGGAACTTCAGAAGAAGATAATATTGAGGTGTATAAGGAAGGAGATATTCCTGTGTTGGCAGAAGGTTCTACACCACACTGGGAACTTGCAAAGAAATATGATATTATTGATTTTGAGCTTGGTAATAAAATTACCGGCGCTGGATTTCCAGTATATAAAGGAAAGGGTGCCCGTTTGCAACGTGCCCTCATCACTTACTTTTTAGATAAAGCTGCAGATGCTGGTTATACCGAATTTCAGTTACCATTATTGGTGAACGAAGCTTCTGGTTTTGGGACAGGACAATTACCGGACAAAGAAGGACAAATGTATCATGTTACGGAAGATGATCTTTATTTGATCCCAACTGCGGAAGTGCCAATGACCAATTTGTTTAGAGATAGAATTCTTACAGATGCAGATTTCCCAATAAATTGTACAGGATATACCCCTTGTTTTAGAAGAGAAGCAGGATCTTATGGAGCACATGTAAGGGGTTTGAATAGGTTGCATCAATTTGATAAAGTTGAAATTGTACGAATCGAAAAACCAGAGAATTCTTATGCGGCATTGGATGGTATGGTAGAGCATATTAAAGATCTTTTGAAGGAACTAAAATTACCTTATAGGATCTTAAGGCTCTGTGGTGGAGATCTTGGTTTTACTGCTGCTTTGACCTATGATTTTGAAGTGTTTTCAACGGCTCAGGATAGATGGTTAGAAATTAGTTCTGTTTCTAACTTTGAAACTTTTCAGGCAAATAGATTAAAATTAAGGTATAAAGATAAAGACGGTAAAAAAGAATTGGTACATACGCTAAATGGTAGTGCTTTAGCATTGCCTAGAGTTTTGGCTGGAATTTTGGAGAATTATCAAACTCCGGAAGGAATTAAAGTGCCGGAAGTATTAGTGAAATATACCGGTTTTACAATGATAGATTAGTTTAAAGGCCAAGGTCATCTATGGGTTTTTAATATCCATATAGTTATTCCTAAACACCGCATTTTGTTATCTTTACAAAATGTGGTGTTTTCTTTACATAAGCTTATTCTTTATAGGTATTCAATGCGGTTTTTCTCAAGGAGATCAGCTTGCGCAAACCTATTTGGACAAAGGAGAATATGCCAAAGCATTAAGCATTTATCAAGATCTTGTTAAAGAATCTCCGGGAAATTCCAATTATTTTACGGGAATGATCTCTTCGCACCAACAGTTAGAGCAATTTGGAATTGCAGAAAACTTATTGATGGAGCGTTTAAAGAACACTAATAATAACCCAACTGTTTTAATAGAATTAGGGCATAATTACGAACTTCAGAATAAAGAAGAACTGGCTAAAAGCAGCTATTTAGAATCGCTTGAAGCATTAAAAGAAAAGTCAAATTACGCCTATTCTGTAGCTAGAAGTTTCGAGAATTACAATTTGCTGGAGTATGCAGAGAAAGCCTATCTAATTGGAATGAGATTGAATCCGGAGATGAACTTTGATCTTCCATTGGCGCGTATTTATGGGGAACAAGGAAAATTAGATGAAATGTTTTCAGCCTATCTAGAACTTATCACTAAACAACCTGAAATGAGCCTCAACCTTATGCGGGAATTCGACAAGTATATATTAGATGATGCTTTAAATCCCGCAAATATTGCCTTAAGAAAGCAATTGCTGCAGAGACTTCAAAAAACGCAAGATCCTATTTACAGCGAATTATTGGCCTGGCTGTTTATTCAGCAGAAGGATTTTGAAAAAGCCTTTATGCAGGAGCGTTCCATTTATAAAAGGAATAATCAGGATCTTCAACGCATTATCCAACTTACGGTTCTAACTAAAGCTGAAGGTGATCTTGAAACCGCTAAAGAAATGCTGAGTTTCATTATTGGAGAAACTAATTCTCCAACTATTCTTATTCAGGCCAATCAATTATTGCTGGATATGAAGCTTACTACCGCTAAGGAATCAGATCTTAAAGGAATAGAAAAAGATTTCGAAAAAGTGCTTTTAGAATATGGCGCTGGAATAGAAACTATGGCGATTCAACTGGATTATGCAAATTTTCTTGCTTTTAAAATCGGCAAGATTGAAGATGCTAAGCAAGTTTTGGGAAGCCTTTCTTCTAGTTCACTAAATAATTATCAGCAGGCGGCTATAAAAATGGCTTTGGCAGATATTTTGGTACTGGATCAAAAATTTAATCAGGCGCTTATCTATTATTCCCAGATACAGAATCTGGTAAAGAATGATGAGATCTCACAAAATGCTAGATTCAAGGTTGCGAAGACCAGTTATTACAAAGGAGATTTTATATGGGCGTTGACCCAGTTGGATGTACTTAAAAGATCTTCAACACAGCTTATTGCCAATGATGCCATGGAATTGAGTTTGCTTATAAAAGAAAATAGCTTGGAAGATTCTACTCAAACTGCTCTCAAACTATATGCAAAAGCAGATCTGTTAACATTTCAGAATAAAGAAAATGAAGCTATTCTAATCTTGGAGGAGATACTTAATACCCATAAAGGCGAAAAAATTGAAGATGAAGCTTTGCTAAAACAGGCGTCGATCTATTCTGATCAAGGGAATTTTGAAAAAGCGGAAGCTAATTACTTAAAAATCTTAGAATTTTATGGCAAAGGCATCTTAGCAGATAATGCGACCTTTCTTTTGGCAGAACTTTACAAGAACAGCCTAAATAATCTGGAAAAAGCGAAACAGTATTATGAGCAAATTATCTTTTCTTTTCCAGACAGTATCTATTTTGTTGATGCTAGAAAGAAATTCCGAACTTTGAGGGGAGATGATCTTGAATGAGAAATAATATAAAATTTGCCAGTCCTCCCCGATAACCATTGGGATTATAAAACTGAACTTATGGAAGTTCAATTAAAGTTGAAAACACTGATTCTTCGATAGGCTCTGACTGAGAATAAAGTATTTAAAATAGGGCTGTTAACGGTCAATGCATAATAATAAATTAATAGCATGTATATATATAACGTTACCATAAATGTTCTAGAAGAAATTCATGACGAATGGGTGAATTGGATGAAATCGGAGCATATTCCTGAAATGTTAGAAACTGGAAAATTCACAAAAGCCTTAATGAGCCGAGTTATGGTTGAAGAAGAAATGGGAGGGATTACTTATTCTGTTCAATATACTACAGAAAGTAAAGAAATGCTTCAGAAGTATTATGATGAGAATGCTCCAACTTTGCGATCTAGAACCAAAGCTTTTGAAGGTAAATTTGTGGCTTTTAGAACAGAATTAGAAATTGTAAGTGAACAGTAATTGGCATTAAGATCCCCTGATGAAATCGAATAAAAAAATACCTTATACCCCAAAGGAAAATAAATACCAGCAAAAGAAGTTCGCTGCTGCGAGGGAAGATTATAATTCTCCGGGTTCTGTACGTGCTAAAAAACATTTAGGCCAACACTTTTTGAAAGATGAAACTGTAGCTGAAAAAATAGCGGATGGTTTAGAATATACTGGATATAGAAATGTATTGGAAATTGGTCCCGGGATGGGAGTACTTACCAAATATCTTCTGAAAAAAGACATCGATTTGCACGTGGTAGAGATAGATACAGAAAGTGTAGCGTATTTGGAAGAAAATTACCCGCAGTTAGAAGGTAAGATACATGAAAAGGATTTTCTAAAATATGATATCACCGAGATCTTCGATCAGCAACCTTATGCTATTATTGGTAACTTTCCATATAATATTTCCACGCAAATAGTTTTTAAAACTTTGGAGAATCGCGAGCTAATTCCAGAATTTGCGGGGATGTTCCAAAAGGAAGTAGCAATGAGAATTGCTGCACCTCATGGTAATAAAACCTATGGTATCCTTTCGGTATTAACGCAGGCTTTTTATGATGTTAGCTATTTATTTACAGTTCCCCCCACGGTTTTTAATCCACCGCCAAAAGTAGATAGTGGAGTAATAAGACTAAAGCGCAAAGAAAATTATACTTTGTCGTGTGATGAAGCCTTGTTTTTTCGAGTGGTAAAAGCGGCATTTCAGCATCGTCGAAAAACACTTAGAAACAGTCTAAAAACTTTTCAATTGCCAGATAGTTTGAGGGAAGATGCTATCTTTAACCAAAGGCCGGAGCAGTTAAGCACGCTTCAATTTATAGAACTTACAGAAAAAATACAGGAATATGCAGTTTGAACTTAGCGACGAATTAATTGAAAAGATTGAATACCTCATCGAGCATAAGAACGATGAAGAGCTGCTATTACATTTAGAGGAAGTTCACCCGGCAGATATCGCAGAGATCCTTACGGAGCTTGATATCGCAGATGCTACTTATATTGTAAAATTACTGGATAGCGAAAAAACTTCTGAGGCCTTAATGGAGCTGGAAGAAGGGGTTCGGGAGCGAATTCTGGATACTTTATCTGCAAAGGAAATTGCAGAGGAGCTGGAAGAAATGGACACCGATGATGCTGCAGATATTATTTCTGAACTTTCGGAAGAGCGCCAACAAAAGGTAATTGCCCAGATTCAGGATGAAGAGCATGCCGATAATATTGTAGAATTACTTCGCTATGACGAAGATTCCGCAGGGGGTTTAATGGCAAAGGAATTAGTCAAGGTAAATGAGAATTGGAACGTTACCGGTTGCATGAGTGAAATGCGAAATCAGGCGGAAAATGTTACCAGAGTGCATTCTATTTATGTGGTAGACGATAAGAACAAACTTAAAGGAAGGCTTTCTTTAAAGGATCTTTTAACGGCCCCGGTAAATGCACATATAAGCGATGTATACATCCCACAAGTAGATTTTGTAAATGTGCACACTCCGGGAGAAGAAGTGGCCAGGATCATGCAGAAATACGATCTAGAAGCCATTCCCGTGGTTGATGAGATGGGAAGATTGGTGGGAAGGATTACAATTGACGAGATTGTTGATTTTATAAAAGATGAAGCCGAAAAAGATTACCAGATGGCAGCAGGTATTTCTGAAGATGTAGAGGCAGATGATAGTATATGGCTACTTACAAGAGCACGATTGCCTTGGTTAATCTTAGCCTTATTTGGAGGTTTTATAAGTGTTTCTGTTTTAGGAACCTTTGATGCGGCCATGCAGAAACATGCAGCGCTTTTCTTTTTTGTACCACTTATTGCTGCAATGGCTGGAAATGTTGGGGTGCAATCCTCGGCTATTGTGTTACAGGGACTTGCTAATAAATCCTTGAGAGGTTCTTTGATCAATAGATTGCTTAAGGAGATCGTGCTGAGTTTATTTAATGGAGTTGTGCTAGCAATTTTATTGATGGTAGGCGGAATTTTCCTTTTAGGATTCGATTTCACCTTTGGACTAACCATAGGGATTTCCCTTATTTCTGTTATCGTTATTGCATCTTTAATAGGTACATTCGTGCCTATTATCCTAGATAAACAGGGCATTGACCCTGCAATGGCAACTGGACCCTTTATCACTACCAGCAATGATATATGCGGAATTTTAATTTACTTTAGTATTGCAAAATTGATATTAGGTTTTTAACTTAGTAGTTACCTTTTTATCATTCTCCCCTTTTTTATTAGCCCTTAAACAATATTTATGGAAAGCATCAATATCAATAAGAAATTTGAAAAATTCAGTAAAAATTGGAATCCACATCAAATTGCGGTTGTAGACAACATGCAAGTGTTGTTGGCAAAGCTTAAAGGAGAGTTTATATGGCATTCTCATGATGAAGAAGATGAGTTGTTTCAGGTTGTAAAAGGCACTTTATACATTCAGTTTAGAGATAGAACTGTAAAAGTCAGCGAGGGCGAACTTATTGTAGTCCCAAAAGGAGTAGAGCATTGCCCAATGACAAAAAATGAAGAAGAGGTTCATGTGATGCTTTTCGAAAAACTTTCAGTTAAACATACTGGAAATGTGGAAAGCGAATTAACTGTGAACTCCTATCCAAAAATCTAGTGTTATGATAGTTCTTCATGCAGATAGAAATAATCCATTATTGATCCGTGAGCTTCAAAAAGCAGGATTTTATAATATTGAAGCATATAATCTAAGCAAAGAGGTAATTTTAGAGAATCAGCATCTTTTTGATGGCATTGTAATTAGAAGTCGATTTAATATTGATAAAAATTTTATTGATGCTGCACCAAATTTGAAATTTATTGCAAGAGTAGGTGCAGGATTGGAAAGTATAGATGTAGATTATGCTGAAAAGAAAGGGATTGATCTCTTTGCTGCTCCAGAGGGAAATAGAAATGCGGTAGCAGAACATGCCTTGGGAATGCTTTTGGCTTTACTTAATAAACTTGACAAAGCAAATAGGGAAGTGCATCAAGGTCTATGGCAGCGTGAAGATAACCGAGGAATAGAGCTGGATGGAAAAACTGTAGGGATTATTGGATATGGCAATATGGGAAAAGCCTTTGCTAAAAAACTAAAAGGTTTTGATGTAAATGTAATTTGCTATGATATTTTAAATGATGTAGGTGACGAAAATGCCACGCAAGTAGGTTTAGAGGAATTACAACATCAATCTGATGTATTAAGTTTGCATACTCCTTGGACATCCAAAACCAATAATATGGTGAATTCAGATTTTATAAATAAATTTCAGAAACCGTTTTGGTTGCTTAATACTGCAAGAGGTAAAAGCGTAGTTACCGCAGATCTGGTAACTGGTATTATTGAAGGAAAAATTTTGGGAGCAGGACTAGATGTGCTGGAATATGAAAAAGATTCCTTTGAGAGTTTTTTTCAAGAAGACCATATTCCGCCAGATCTTCAGGAATTAATGTACCTAGAAAATGTGATTTTAAGTCCACATGTTGCTGGTTGGACGGTGGAGTCTCATGAAAAACTGGCTACTACTATTGCACATAAGATCGTTGCTAAATTTGGAGATGCAGTAATTTAGAAAAATGGAAGTGTTCTAATGCTAAAATAAAGAGGCATGAAAAAACCTGTAAAAATTTTGTAAATGTAAAGGTGAAAGCCTGCATTGGAGAGGTTTTCGAAGGAGATTGAAAAATAGTAATAAGAACTGAGCTGGGCTCGAGATAAACTATTTTGTATATTTAAAAGAATCGAAAAAAGTATAAAAAATGAAAATAACTTATTACGGACAAAATAGTCTGTCCCTTGAAATGGGAGGCGCAACCATAATTATAGATCCTTTTATAACTGAAAACGACCTTTCTAAAGACAAGGTAGATATCATGAAACTTAAGGCCGACTATATCTTCCTAACCCATGCACATTTTGACCATGTACTCGATGCAGAGGCGATTGCAAAAAACACCGGAGCTGTCATTGTGGGTAACTTTGAGATCTATCAGCACTATACCGAAAAAGGTTTAGAAGCCATGCCTTTAAACCAAGGCGGTACCCGAAGTTTTGATTTTGGGAAGGTAAAGGCTGTAAGTGCCGTACACACAAGTAGTTTCCCCGATGGAAGTTATGGCGGTAATCCTGGTGGCTTTATCTTTATGGGAAAAGATAAAAGCGTTTATATTGCTGGCGACACAGCCCTTACCAGAGATATGAAACTCATTCCTAAATGGGCAAAAATTGACTTGGCAGTACTTCCAATAGGTGATGTAGCCACCATGGGTGCGCATGATGCAGTGATTGCGAGCGATTTTGTGAAGTGTAATAGAGTGCTCGGCGTTCACTACGACGTGCTGCCTTTTACAATGATCGATCATGATGCGGCCAAGAAAGTATTTGATTTGGCAGGTAAAGAACTCGTGCTACTGGAAATAGGCGGTTCTATTACTGTATAAGCAGAAAACAGATAAGTGATATTTGAAGCTTAAAATTTAGAATTTATAACTCGTAGACTAGCTTCGAATACTATAAAACATTCTTTTTATATAAAAACCTACTATTTGCAATATCCGATGTTGGCTTTTTATACTTTATTTTTCAGATTTTGCTAATTGGACAGAGTATATTAAGGAAAATCTGAATGGATTTTATATCTGGAAGGGAATAAGGTGAAACTTCGGGAACCAAATGATAATGCTTTTAAATAATAATAGATCCCACACAAAAATAATGCGGGATCTATTTATTTTTTTGGGTTTAAAAAAACATTATTTTTTAAAACTTTTTTTCAATCTATCTACTGCAAATTGTTGTGCTTCTACCGCTTGTTCCAGAACCGCAGCCATTCCAAAAAATTCATGGGTAACTCCCTCGTACATTTTACGCTCCACATCTATGCCAGCAGCTTTCATTTTTTCAGCTAAGACTTTACCTTCATTTTCTAAAGGATCTATTTCTGCATTTACAATTGTAGTAGCTGGAAGTCCGGATAAATCTGCATCTATTAAATTGATCAAAGGATCATTATTTGTACTCCAATCTGGTACATAGTTATCAAAAAACCATTTCATAAAACCTTTGTTTAACGGAACTGCATTCGCGTACTTCTCATAACTTGGAGATTCAATATCGCCATCGGCAATTGGATAGACCGATAAAATGTGAACCGGTAATTTAACCCCGCGTTCTTTTGCCATTAAGGCAACAGCTACAGATAAGTTTCCACCAGCACTTTCTCCAGCAGTCGCAATCATATTAGGATTTCCTCCAATTTCCGCAGTATTTTCTACTACCCATTTATAAGCATTAAAAGAATCTTCGTGAGCTGCTGGAAATTTATTTTCTGGTCCTTGTCTATAAGCTACAGAAACAACAATTGCATTTGCTTTTTCCGCTAAGGCCATTGGTGTAGCCTCATAAGTATCTAAGTCGGCAATTACCCAGCCACCTCCGTGATAATAAACGATAACAGGTAAGCTTTCCTTTCCCGCATTTTTTGGTTTGTACATTCTAACAAGCACGCCCTCCTCGCTAACAGGAAGAATTTTGTGGCTTATATCCACTTTGCTTTCCATTGGTTTTACCCCAGTTTTGTGTAAAAGATCCATCACTGCATTTGCAGGTAATTTAATATTGCGATATTGAAAACCTGTTGCTCCTTTAAAAGGTGGGTTTTCATAGGATTGAAATTGTTCTATTACAGCTAACATCTGTGGATCTATAGTCGGGCCCCATTCTGGCTGAGGTCCGTTTGGCATAATTTTCATTGGATCCTTAGTTTCCATTTTTGGATCTTTCATCTTCATTTCTTTCATTTTCATGTCTTTTTTATCGTCCTTTTCTTGAGAATAAGAGGTAGGACTTATTAGTATTAAAGAAAGACCTAAGGTGAAAAAGATTTTTCTAACAAGATTTTTGTTTGGTTGAGGATTATTCATTATTGAAAAGTTGTTGGTTTTTAAAAGAAATCTAATTTACTCTCTAAAATCTATACGCTAATATTACTTAACTGTTTTTGAGATAATTATAACAATACTTGCCAATTTTAAAATTTCAATAAAAAAGACCTAACTAACAGCTAGGTCTTATAATATGTGGAAAAAAATAAAGTTATCTACTTAACTCTATAATTGCATTTTTTATAGATTCTTTTCCTTCTAAAGCTTCAATGGTTTTATTTTTCACCAAAGGATCTGCAAGGCTCATCACCAATAAAAAAGCGACATCGTCTCTGGAGATCTCACCGCTTTCGTTCAATTTTTCAGCTAATTTCACTTTAGCCAGACCAAGATCATCTGTTAATGCTCCCGGGCGTAAAATGGTATAATTAAGTCCGCTACTCTTTAAATGCTCATCTGCTTTATTTTTAGCTTCTAAATAAACCTTTAGGTCCTGGTTAGATTCTGGATTATCTGCGCCCATAGCACTTAACATTACAAACTTTTTAACTTTAGCTTGTTTTGCCGCCTCGATCATTTTTATAGCTCCTTTTTGATCTATAGCTATCGTTTTATCCTCGCCTGTTTTTCCTCCAGAACCTGCGGCAAAGATCACTTTATCCATGCCTTGTGCTGTTTCAGCAACATCATTTTCTAGATCTGCCAAAATTGTTTCTACATCCATATCTTCAAACATCTGCCTCTGGTCTTCTTTTCTGATCATTGCATAAGGTTCAAATGTATTTGAACTGTTCAAAATTTCTATAACTCTCTTTCCCGTGTGCCCGGTGGCACCAACTACTAATACTCGTTCCATTTTGTTTTTTTATATTAATTCAAGATACCTATGAAAACCAATAATTCCCAATTAAATTGAGGGAATAACATGAAATTAACATCGCAATTATGAGTAAAACCTAATGAGTTTCCAGTTTTCGCTCCAGTTCTTTCTGAAATTCCTCCATCACAGGTTTTACCGTACTTTCTGGAAGATCTGCAATTCTAATGTACATCAAGCCATCTATTGCATTATTGAACAAAGGATCTACATTAAATGCAACTACTCGCGCATTTTGTTTGATGTATTTTTTAATAAGTACAGGCAGTCTTAAGCTACCCGGTTCCAATTCGTCTATAATTCTATCGAATTTATTTAAATCGGCTTCACTTTCATCAAAAACTATATCCTTATCAGCATCGTTTAATTTTACTTTGAATTCTTTCTTTGGTCTTATATATTGAGCTACATAAG
>JBBSVD010000055.1:0-14508 GCA_038233835.1 Flavobacteriales bacterium
AATTACCTTAAAATAGTGAGAAACTTATAATTTAATAGATTCCATTGCATCTGAGCTTTCTATTGTGTTCCCATTATATTCTAATTTCCAGCCCATGGTGTTTGTTAGAATATAGATTTTTTGAAGCTCACTAATCAATCTATTCTTAGCATTGGACTTAAGAGACGACTTTTCTATTTTTTCCCGTAAAGACTTCTGAATTCGCTTCTGAATACTATTATAATCCTCTGCATCAAATTGATTAAGATAATCTTGAGTTACATCGTAATATTGAATATTTGGATTTATAGAAATTTCTTCTTCCGGTATAAAAGTGATCGTGACAGTTTTGGTTTTGGGATCTATTTCTGTCTTTAATTTACTTAGATCGTAAGCAATGGTAACATCTGCATTTACAATAATCAATGCCTTCTTTCTGGCAGATAGTATATCTATATAATACTTTTTAGAGTCCTTATAAGAGAACACTTGGGCAAAATTACCTTCTGTCACCACTAATTTCCCAACATTTTTTATCTGCTTTTCAATCAATCCCGTGCTTTCTATTAGCAGGTCTCGATCTTTTTGTTGGTTATCATAATATTGATAAGCAATAAACGCAATGATCACTAAAACTACCAAAAGCAAAACTTTCCTCATACCAATAATTTTGGATAAAGATACAAATATGTTTAAAAGCTATATGGGAGAAATAAATCGGAAAGGCATAAAAAAACTAATGGACGGCCCCACCCGTCCATTAGCTAATAATTCTAAAATCTACCCCAACAAATTTTAGAAACCTAGCTTTAAAAACAAAATAAATTTCACAAAGTGAAGCATACTTTTACTTTCAAAACTTAAATAAATTTACAAAAATAAATCCTTGAAACAATGTATTCTCAAAAAATAATCATGTTAAATATATGCTAAACAAGTATTTACGCTTTAATTTATCATTTAGTTATTAACAATTGTGATTTCCGTTATCATAAATTTGTGATGATAAGAATTCTTGGAAAACACTAAATCATACCGATATATTTTTGAATTTTGCTGTAGGAATACTGTTTTTTAAAGTTAAGATTTTAGCATCCAAATCTTTTAAAAATTGCTGATGCATTTTGGAATTTTCATTGAAAGCTCTATGCGCTAATCCATTATGTATCACATCTATGTTTTTAAATAAATTAGAGGAGTTTTTGGACACCCAGGCCTCTATAAACCTAGACCAGATATAATCTATAGCTAGTTTATTAGGGTGCAACATATCTTCAGAGTAGAACCTGTAATCCCTTAATTCATCCAACATTATCTCGTAAGCTGGAAAGTAATAATAAGTGCTTTTCCCTTCTCTATTTTGGCTAGAAAGAAACTCATGTATACTAGTAAGCAAATGAGCTTTACTTTGTTGATTTTCTATGTATCCATCTCTTAGATGCCGAACAGGTGAAACTGTAAATATCACTTTTAATAAACTATTCGTTGTTAATAACAATGAAGCTATATTGTTGAAAACTTCTGTGATTTCATTAGTAGAAAATATTTTTTTACTGAAGTTTTTTTGAGAAACTTTATGACAATTTGCTACAGATTTATCAGAATTTATAAAATTATAATACCAAGAGGTACCAAAAGTAATAACAACATGTGTAGATTTTTCTAGAAAATTACGTGTTTCTTCTAGTCCAGAATTCAATTTAGTCAATAACTCTTCTTGGCTAGAACTATTTAAGCGAGAATGCGCATCAAAACAATGCCATTGTTCATTATCGAAGAATATATCTTCCTGAGTGTATATATAGTTATGTGTGACTTTCTCTAAAAAACTTTCAATTGCTTTAGGATGGTAGAAAATTCCGAAAGGGTTTATTAAAGTTTCAAATTGATATCTCTTCAACTTCTCACCTATATTTTCAACAAAACAAGAACCTAAAAGTAAGATTTTAGAATTGTGATCTATTTTAGGTTCTTGTTCTTTTATAGGTACAGAGGTAGTAAATTTCATAATTCAGTTGTCTGTGCCTAAACACGTTGTTATTGAATATACTCTTTTGCTTTTTCTAAAGCTTCAGATATTCCTTCTGGATTCTTTCCTCCAGCAGTTGCATAAAAGGGCTGTCCTCCTCCTCCACCTTGGATGTATTTCCCTAAATCTCTCACTACTTTACCTGCATCCAAATTATTGGCGCTAACCAATTCTTTAGAGATATAACAAGACAAGAATGCCTTACCTTCCTGCTCTGATGCTAATAGCAAAAATAAATCTTCAAAATTTTCGCCTATTTGAAAAGAAAGATCTTTAATGCTTCCTGCATCCAGATCTACCTTTTTCGCTAGAAATGACAGACCATTAAAAGTGGTTATTTCATTGTTAAGTTCAACTTTCAAGTTTTTAGCTTTTTCTCTTATTAACTGGTCAAGTTGTTTCTTCAAGCTGGCATTTTCTTCCTGAAGGCTTTGAATGGCTTTAAGCGGATTATTAGAATTTTTAAGTTCTACTGAAATTTCATTCAGCATTTCTGCCTGCTCTGTAAAATAAGATTTCACTGCATCCCCTGTGATAGCTTCAATTCTTCTTATTCCAGCAGCCACAGCACCTTCAGAAGCTATTTTGAAATACCATATATCTGCTGTATTCTTAACATGTGTTCCTCCACATAATTCCATAGAGTTTCCAAATTTTATGGCTCTAACGGAATCTCCGTATTTTTCTCCAAATAAGGCTATAGCTCCTTGTTCTACTGCTTCAGCATAAGTAAGATTACGTTGTTCATTTAAGGAATTATTTTCCTGTATTCTAGCATTTACAAAATTTTCAACTTTTTTTAGTTCATCGGCAGTTAACTTACTAAAGTGTGAAAAATCGAATCTTAGGTGATCCTGATTCACCATAGAACCTTTTTGCTCTACATGAGCCCCCAAAACATGTCTTAAAGCTTGATGCAATAAATGTGTAGCTGTATGATTAGCTTCAGTTCTCAACCTTTTTGTCTTATCTACCTTCACCATTAAAATGGCATTAAGATCTTTTGGGATCTGTTTGGTGAAATGTATAATAAGATTGTTTTCTTTTTTAGTGTCAAGGATCTGTATTCTTTCAGCATCTAAAGAAAGCAGTGTTCCTTTATCTCCAACTTGACCTCCACCTTCTGGATAGAAAGGAGTTTTATTAAAAACCACATGATATAACTCTCCTTGTTTTTTGCTCTCTACTTTTCTGTAACGAGTAATTTTAACATCGCTTTCCAATCTATCATACCCAACAAAAGTTTCTTGATCCTCTTGTCCTAAAACTACCCAATCTCCTGCAATAATTACAGATGCCGCTCTAGATCTATCTTTTTGTTGCTGAAGCTCTGCATTGAATTCCTCTTCGTTTAAACTGAAGCCTCTTTCTCTTAATATTAGTGCAGTAAGATCTATAGGAAAGCCAAAAGTATCGTATAACTCAAAAGCCTTTTTGCCTGAAACCGTTTCACCTTTTGTTTCAGAAATTATTTTTTCTAATAATAACAAGCCTTGATCTAAGGTTCTTAAAAAGGATTGTTCCTCTTCTCTTATTACATTCTCTATAAGTCCTTTCTGAGATTTCAACTCTGGAAATGCTTCTCCCATTTGAGCGCTTAGCGTATTCACCAATTTATAGATAAATGGTTCTTTTGTATCTAAAAAAGTAAATCCATATCGGATGGCTCTTCTCAAAATGCGTCTTATAACATAACCAGCACCAGTATTACTTGGCAATTGTCCATCTGCTATGGAAAATGAAACTGCCCTTAAATGATCTGCGATCACTCGAATTGCAATATCTGTTTTCTCAGATTTTCCATAAGTAGAATTGGTCACCTTCTCAATACTTGCAATAATTGGTGTGAAAACATCAGTATCGTAGTTGGATTTCTTATCCTGAAGCGCCATACACAATCGCTCGAATCCCATCCCAGTATCCACGTGTTGTGCTGGAAGTTTTTCCAGAGAACCATCAGCTTTTCGATTAAATTCCATGAAAACCAAGTTCCAGATCTCCACCACTTGAGGATGATCTGCGTTAACGAGGTCTCTTCCTGGCACAGCTGCTTTTTCCTCTTCAGTTCTAAGATCAACATGAATTTCAGAACATGGCCCACAAGGTCCTTGATCTCCCATTTCCCAGAAATTATCTTTTTTATTTCCGTAGATAATTCGCTCTTCCGGTACAATTTCCTTCCAAAGATCTAATGCGTCTTGGTCTAATCCAAGATTATCACTATCTGTACTGCCTTCAAAAACAGATACGTATAAAATATCTTTATTCACATTAAACACTTCGGTTAGTAATTCCCAAGCCCAGTGAATTGCTTCTTTCTTAAAGTAATCTCCAAAACTCCAATTCCCCAACATCTCGAACATGGTATGGTGATAGGTGTCCATCCCAACTTCCTCTAGATCATTATGTTTACCACTAACTCTTAAACATTTTTGCGTATCTGTCACTCTAGAATATTTAGGGACTGTATTACCTAAAAAATATTCCTTAAATTGGTTCATTCCTGCATTGGTAAACATTAAGGTTGGATCGTCCTTAATAACCATTGGAGCAGAAGCAACGATTTCGTGGGATTTAGATTTAAAGAATTCTAAGTATTTTAAACGTATCTCTTGAGATTTCATATGCTGAAAAAAGTCAAATAATTAATTAATTGTGAGGGTGTGAAAACAATTTTTATCTTTGTTCGTTACACATTACTCATTGCATAGTTTTTGCAAGGTTTATACTCGCAAAAATAACATAATTTTAATTTATGTCGAAGGTTAAATATTATTACGACAGTGAAACACTTGCCTATAAAAAAATAGAGCGCAAGAGTGGTAGAAAATTTGGGATCGTCCTACTTGGATTAGCCGGAGCCTTTCTTGCTGGGTTTATTTTATTAGTGATCTATATTAATATTCCGCAGATTGAAACTCCTAAGGAGATGGCTCTTAAAAGAGAATTGCAAAATATGCAGCTTCAATACAATATTCTTAATAGGAAAATGGATCAAATTGAAAATGTTTTGGCTAATGTAGAAGACAGAGATAATAATATTTATAGAATGTATTTTGAATCGAATCCCATTCCAGAAGAACAGCGGAAAGCCGGATTTGGAGGGATAAATAGATATAGAAATCTGGAAGGTTATGAAAATTCTAAGCTGATCACCGAGACCAACAAAAGAATGGACATACTTACTAAGCAAATTGTAGTTCAATCTAAATCTCTGGATGAAATTGCCATTCTTGCTGAAGAAAAGGAAAAACTACTGGCGTCAATTCCTGCAATACAACCAGTTAAAAATGAAAATTTAAAGCGTATTGCTTCTGGATATGGTTGGAGAAGTGATCCATTTACTAAGGTTAAAAAATTCCATTACGGAATGGATTTCTCTGCGCCACGCGGTACTCCTGTTTATGCCACAGGTGATGGTCGTGTAGAAAGGGCCGACAATCGATCTACAGGATACGGAAATCATATAAGAATAGATCATGGCTATGGCTATACTAGTTTATATGGACATTTATTTAAATACAATGTGCGTGCGGGACAAAAAGTTAAGCGCGGAGATGTAATTGGATTTGTCGGAAGTACAGGAAGATCTGAAGCACCTCATTTGCATTACGAGATATTTAGAAATGAAGATAGAATTAATCCTATTAACTTTTATTACGGAAATCTATCACCGGAGGAATTCGATCTTATCTTGATAAAAGCACAACAAGAAAACCAATCTTTGGATTAATGCATATAGACCTACCTGAAAAAAGATATTATGCAATTGGTGAAGTAGCCGATGCCTTTGGGGTTAACACCTCACTTATTAGATTTTGGGAAAAAGAATTTGATGCTTTAAAACCCAAAAAGAATGCAAAGGGAAACAGGTTGTTCACTCCTCAAGATATCAAGAATTTAGAGCTCATTTTTCACTTAGTAAAAGAACGAGGTTTTACCCTGGAAGGTGCAAAAATTCACTTAAAAGAAGAGAAAAAGAAAACTCTTACTAACTTTGAGATCATTAGAAAATTACAAACAATAAAATCAGAATTAACCAAAATCAAAAATCAGTTATAATATGAAAAAGTGGCTTATTCCAGTAATCGTTATCGTTATCTTGGGTATCATTGTATATACCAGTTTAAAGGGATTTAATAACACTGCAATTGTAAAGCAAGAAGATGCCAGAGAATCCTGGTCTAATGTAGAAAGCTCTTATCAACGAAGAAATGATCTTATTGGAAACTTAGTCAAGACAGTACAAGGTGCAGCAGATTTTGAAAGAGGAACACTAACAGATGTTATTGAAGCTAGATCTAAGGCAACACAAGTGACTATAGATCCTACCAATATTACTCCAGAGCAAATGGCTCAATTTCAACAAGCTCAAAGCGGGGTTTCTTCTGCATTATCAAGATTATTGGTTACAGTAGAAAGATATCCAGATCTTAAAGCAAACCAGAACTTTCTTCAGTTACAATCTCAATTAGAGGGAACAGAAAACAGGATAAATGTTGCTAGAGATAGATATAATGCTGCAGTTACTGAGTATAATAAATATGTACGTCAATTTCCAAATTCCATATTTGCTGGCTGGTTTGGTTTCGATCAAATGGTTAGATATGAAGCAGATGCTGGTTCTGAAAATGCTCCAGATGTAGATTTCGATTTTAAATAGACCTATCTATGAGTAAAGTAGAAGATTTTCTGACTAAAAAGGAGGAAGAGGAAATAGTTGAAGCAATACGTAAAGCAGAAAAATCTACTTCCGGAGAAATCCGCGTACATATAGAAAAAACCCATGGAGCCGCAGATATATTCGAGCGCTCCATGGAAGTTTTTCATCTTCTTAAGATGGACAATACCAAAGAAGAGAACGGTGTACTTATTTATGTTGCAGTGGAAGATCGCGATTTTGTGATCTATGGCGATAGCGGAATTAATAGTGTGGTCCCAACAGATTTTTGGGAAAGCACTAAAGATGCTATTGTTGCTCAGTTTAAATCTGGAAATTTTAAGCAAGGTCTTATCGACGGTATCTTAAGTGCCGGTATAGAATTGCATAAACATTTTCCTTGGAGTGAAGATGACATAAATGAACTTCCCAACACTATATCTAAAGGATAAATGCTGAATTCCAAACTTTCAATTCTAGTTATACTTTTATTTTTAATCGCCTTTTCTTTTGATGTGGTAGCGCAGTTAGATGTGCCTCCAAAACCTAGCAACGAAACAAGTGTTTATGATTCTGCAGATATGCTTACTCCTTCTGAAGAGCAAATGCTGGAGCAAAAATTAATAGGCTACGCAGATACCACCTCAACTCAAATTGTTGTTGCGACTATAGAATCTCTTAATGGAGAATATATAGGTCTATATGCACCAAAATGGGCTCAAGAATGGGGAATTGGACAAGCAAAGGAGGACAATGGACTATTGGTTTTGTTATCTAAAACAGATAGAAAGATCTGGATCACTACAGGTTACGGTCTTGAAGAATACCTAACCGACTTTACTACCAAAGATATAATTGAAAACATCATTCTTCCTGAATTTAAAAATGGAAACTTTTATGGAGGTCTTGACAATGGTACCACAGCCATTTTTCAGGTGTTGGATGGATCCTTTCAAGGTTCTCCAGTTAGAGATAGTAAACGTTCTGGAATTCCAATGAATTTAATAATAATGGGAATCATTTTTATTATTTTCTTGATCTCACTTGCTAAAAAGAACCGAAATAATAAAGGTGGCCCAGGAAGCAGAGGCGGAATGGGAAGCACTATATTAGATGCAATTATTTTAAGTAGCCTTGGAAGAGGATCTTTTGGTGGTGGAAGTAGCTCCGGTGGAGGATTTGGCGGCGGAGGCGGCTTTGGTGGTGGCTTCGGCGGAGGTGGATTTGGTGGTGGCTTCGGCGGAGGTGGATTTGGTGGTGGTGGTGCCGGAGGAAGCTGGTAGTTGCACAGTTAACAATTAACAGAATTTAAATATTCGAAATCTCAAATTGAATCCTTGTTCGATTTAATTTTAAAAATAAATATAAAAGCCTAGAGTGAAAATATTATAAATGCAAAAAATCCCAAGAGAAACTCTTGGGATTTTTTTATTGAATTTAGGTTTTATAAAATTATTTCTTTCTGAAATATACAGATACTGGCACTCCTTTAAAATCGTATTCTTCTCTTAACTTATTTTCTAAATAACGTTTATAAGGATCTCTCACATATTGTGGAAGGTTACAAAAGAATGCAAATTGCGGTTGAGGTGTAGGCAATTGCATACAGAACTTGATCTTTACATACTTCCCTTTCCACGCTGGAGGAGGATAACTTTCTATAATTGGTAACATGCGCTCATTAAGTTCGCTTGTTTTAATTTTTTTGCTTCTGTTCTTGAAAACCTCAACAGCAGTTTCAATAGCTTTAAAAATACGTTGTTTAGTTAGAACTGAAATAAAGATGATTGGCACATCTGTAAAAGGTTCTATTTCCTTTCTAATCCGGCGCTCATATTCCTTCATGGTATTGGTTTCCTTATCTTCTACCAAATCCCATTTATTTACCAAGATCACGATCCCTTTTCTATTGCGTTGTGCCAGCCAGAAAATATTTTGAACTTGTCCATCAAATCCACGAGTTGCATCTAAAACAATTAAACACACATCGCAATTCTCAATTGCTCTAACAGATCTCATTACCGAATAAAATTCCAGATCTTCTTTAACTTTAGATTTTCTTCTAATCCCTGCAGTATCTACAAGGTTAAATTCAAATCCGTAACGATTATATTTCGTATCTATCGAGTCTCTTGTTGTTCCTGCAACATCGGTAACTATATATCTATTCTCACCTATTAATGCATTAATAAAGGAAGATTTTCCTGCATTTGGTCTTCCAACTACTGCGAATCGCGGTAATTCAGATTCTTCTTCATCTTCAACTTCTGGTAACATTTCAATTAAAGCATCTAATAACTCCCCTGTTCCACTTCCACTGGTACTAGCAATTGGATAAAATTCTCCTAATCCTAAAGAGTAGAATTCTACTGCATTTTCCAGTCTTTTAGAATTATCTACTTTGTTAACGGCTAACAAAACTGGTTTATCTTGCCTTCTAAGTAAATTTGCCACATCCTCATCCATTCCGGTAATACCAGATTCTACATCTACCATGAAAATAATAGCATCTGCTTCTTCAATAGCAAGTATAACCTGCTTATCGATCTCTGCTTCAAAAACATCATCACTTCCTTTCACATATCCACCAGTGTCAATAAGGGAGAATACTTGACCATTCCAGTCGGATTTTCCATAATGACGGTCACGGGTTACCCCACTTACCGAATCTACAATCGCCTCACGGCGTTGAATTAATCGGTTAAAAAAAGTGGATTTACCAACGTTTGGTCTTCCCACAATGGCTACTATATTGCCCATATCGACTTTAATCTTTAATTAGGCTGCAAAATTAGGGCTTTTTAGTTGAATTATAAGATACAAAAAAGGCATCTACATAAGAAAGCAGAAAAGCACCTTAAAATATGTTTTCTGAAGATATTAAATAATTAAGAATTCAATTAAATAACTACTATTTCGTTTCTATAGAATATAGGAAATTCACCAAAAGCCTTTTACCATCTTCCCAAGATTCAAATTCGTTTGCGCCACAAATATGTTGCTTATCACCAATATTTATAAGTGGAATTGCCAAAGATTTGGACCACTTTTCAGCAACTTCAATAGAACACCAGTCATCTGTCTCACTAGAGATCATTACACCGGGAACAGATAATTCCCTTTTAGGCATAGGCACAAAACCGGAGCATTCTTTTGGAAAATCTTTGCGTTCTATATCTGGTAAGGCAACCATAAATATACCTTTTACACCATCAAGCTTATTTAACTCATTTGCATGAATTATGGCTCCACCTCCCAAGCTATGGGCGATCAAAATTATCGGTTTATCGCTGTTATTTTTTATAGCAGTTTCTAAAACCATCACCCATTCAACTTGATCCGGATGATCCCAGTCTTTCTGAATTACCCTTTTAGTTTCAGGGAAAGTTATTTCCCAATTGGTATGCCAATGTCTTTCTCTAGAATCTCCAATCCCGGGTACATTCAGTAAATTATACTTTTGGCTATACTCAAGTAAAGATTCATCTACAGACATAAAAATACAAGTTCTCTGAGAATATTAATTAGTACAGAATTCTAAATTTAATGGTATGCTCAATTTCCTTTAGATCTTTAATTACTTCAATACCATAAGCCTTGTCAATATCTGTAATTACATACCCAATGGTTTCATTGGTTTTAAGGTATTGGCCTACTATATTTATATCATGAGCGGCCAGAATCTTATTTATCTGTGCTATAATTCCAGGTTTATTAAGGTGAATATGAATAAGCCTATGAGCATTTTCCAAAATTGGTAATTGCAGATTTGGAAAATTTACAGAGTTTGTAGTACCACCGGTATTTATATAGTCTATAATTTTACCAGGAACAAAATTTCCAATATTCACTTGAGCCTCTTCTGTGCTTCCACCAATATGCGGGGTAAGGATCACGTTTGGTAAATTTCTTAAAGAGCTTTTAAATTCTTCATTATTGGTTTTTGGCTCTTCCGGAAATACATCTATTCCAGCTCCAATTATTTTCCCAGAATTTATATTTTGCTTTAGGGCTTCAATATCTAACACATGACCTCTGCTTAAATTCAAGAAGATCACGCCTTGCTTCATTTGCTTAAATTGCTTTTCTGCAATTAGATCTTCATTCTCTTTTCTACCATCTACGTGCAGACTTACGACATCAACTTTTTGTAATAACTCATCCAGACTACTACATTTTGTTGCATTTCCTAAAGCTAATTTTTCAACCAGATCATAATAATAAACATCAAAGCCAATAGCTTCAGCAAGAATAGAGAGTTGAGATCCTATGTTACCATAACCAACAATCCCTAATTTTTTACCTCGAATCTCAAAACTGTTGTTTGCAGATTTATCCCAATTCCCTTCATGCATCTTGGCTATCTTATCTGGAAGATTACGCATGAGTAAGATAATTTCTCCAATAGCCAGCTCTACTACAGATCTAGTATTACTATATGGAGCGTTAAAAACCGCAACTCCTTTTTCCAAACACTCTTCCAGATCTATTTGATTGGTTCCAATACAAAAAGCACCAACTGCAATAAGCCTTTGAGCATTTGCCAAAACCTTTTTAGTAAGTTGGGTTTTAGATCTTATTCCCAGAACGGAAACATCTTTTATTTTTTCGGATAACTCATCTTCATCCATGGCTCCGGAATAGATGGAGACATTATAACCTTCGTTTTTCAGAATCTTTAAAGCATCTGAATGTATGTTTTCTAAAAGCATCACTTTGATCCTGTTCTTGGGATAGGATATTGCTTTGTTCATTTTATGTACATATAAGAATTCGTCTAAACTAGGTGTAATGTGATCGGCATTTTTAAGCACGCTATCTCTTTCTACATTTTCGGTGAAGGCATAGAATTTATTGGCAAGTCCTGCTGCCTTAATTTCATAATCTGTATAGCCATCTCCAATAACGTAAACATCCCCCTGAAGATCCATAGATTTTAACTGCTCTACTTTTCCATTATTGGAAGAAAGCACATTGTCTTTATTAAAACCCACGATATTTCCAGCATCATCAAAAACAAAATCGTTGGCAAAAACGTGATCTGCTTTTAGACCCAGTTCTTGAACTATTGGAATAATAAATTCTTTGAAACCGTTTGATATTATATAAATATCTTCTTTATTTTCTGAAAGAAAACCCTCATTGCGCACAAATGATGTTGAAATTCTTGTTTTTAAGGTTACAATTAAAGGTTCTAAATGTTCCTTTTTTGCATTGAGTAATCCCAAACGCTTTTCAAGGGATTCTCTAAAAGATAATCCGCCTTCCATTCCCCTATCTGTAAGAGATTTTAATTCCTCCAGTTTTTCCTTTTTATTTTTATCGCCATTTAACGAGATCTCTCCAAGAATATCTAAAGCTTCTACTTGGGTAAAAGTACTGTCAAAATCTATTACATAATTTCTTTTATTCTCCATAAATCAATTATTCCAGCGAGTTTATTTACAGCTTAAAACTAACATTTTTCAAGGGAATTAATGTGTTACGAACAATTATTTAAGTTGAAATTAACGATTAAAAAGAGTTATTAATTATGATTGTGGAATTGATAATTTACATGTATTTTTTCTGAAGAATATGTAATTTTTAGCTATCTGGCAATTACAATATTCAATTATTTAATTTCTGTAATAACATCAAATACGCTGGATTAACCTACTTTGTATTTAAAGTTGGATTTTTAATTAAAATCAATAAAAAAACCCGAGAACTTATTTTACAAAGTTTCTCGGATCTTCTGATAATAGTAGGGTAAATTTTCTTAGATTATTAGTTCTTGGTAAGTTTATCATCTCTAATCCTAAAAGGATAAATTTTAAAATTCATTTTCTGAATTTCTATCTTCCAGATTTATTCTTTAGTTCTCACTATATATTCTATAGCTTATATATCTAGCTATATACTTTTTTTGAAGTATCACACATTCAATATGTCGTAATAAAATTCTCTCCTTACATCTAAAGAGGATAGTATAATTATTTTCGATAAGTATTCAGACTCATACCTCTTAATGTATTTATTGTTAAGAGCTTTTTTATTTTTATAAATTTTAAAAAAGAATAGCTTTTGAAATTGGTGCGATGCATGAGAAAATTGTATTTTCAAAATTCAATTAAGAATGCTCATCCCGCATTTAAATTAAATCTATTTCTGAATGAAAATCCTTCATACTGCCGATTGGCATATCGGTAAAAAGTTACATAAACATGACCTATATCCAGATTTCGATCTATTTATAAACTGGTTATGTTCTTGCATTCAGGAAAATAAAATAGAATTATTGCTGATCTCCGGAGATGTATTTGACCTTGCTAATCCTTCTTCTGATGCCAGAAAACAGTATTATAAAGCTTTATTGAAACTGCGGAATTTAGATTGTAAGATCATTTTAACGGGTGGAAATCATGATTCCCCTGCTATGTT
The DNA here is from genome assembly GCA_038233835.1 of Flavobacteriales bacterium. Lineage (GTDB taxonomy): Bacteria > Bacteroidota > Bacteroidia > Flavobacteriales > Flavobacteriaceae > Gillisia. The sequence continues at coordinate 13,092 of JBBSVD010000055.1, forward strand.
GGACGCTCCTGGAGAAATTCTTCGGGAATTAGAAATGCATGTGGTTGGTAGTTTAAGGGAGAATATAGAAGAATGTATTATTCCCATTAAAGGAAGATCTGGAGAAATTGAAATTGTAGTAGCAGCCTTTCCCTATTTGCGAGATGCAGACCTTCGATCAGCAGCTGATGGAAATACGTATGAAGATAGATTGGAGGCAATTAGAATGGGGATCCAAAATACATTTTCTAATGCAGCTGAAATCTGTAACACGCAATATCCAAATATTCCAGCTTTAGCCATGGGACACCTTTATGCTGCAGGCGTTGAAACTTCAGAAAGCGAACGCGATATTCAAATAGGAAATCAGGCAGCTTTTCAAGCTGCTCAATTTGGAGATTTCTTCAACTATATCGCATTAGGGCATATTCACAAACCTCAAAAAGTTAACGGACTTGTTCCAACTTATTATAGCGGCTCCCCTATTCCACTTTCCTTTAGTGAACGTAAAGATGAGAAAAGAGTTCTGTTACTTGATACCGAAAAATTTTGGATCCCAGAAAGTATTCCTATTCCTGTTTTTAGGAAGTTGCTGAAGCTAACAGGAAACCTTAATGAGCTTCAAACCAAACTCTCAGAGTTAATTAATAATTCTATTCTAAATAATTTAATAGAATTAGAAATGATTGAAGAGCAATATGATGCTACAAAATTATATGAGCTCGATAAATTGATCCAAAATTTTAATAACCCCGGATTTGAAATCGTGAAAAGCAGAGTCAACTTCAAAAACAAAGTTTCGGGTGCTAGTGAATTATATGCCGGCACCCCTCAATTGGAAGATCTTAAACCCAGAGAAGTGTTTCTAGAATTATTAGCAAATCACGATTATAACGCAGATATAACTCAAGAAATTCTAGGAGCTTTCGACGAATTGATGGAAGACTTACAACAACAAGAAATTCCAAACGAACACTAAGTCATGAAGATCCTAAAAATAGAATTCCAAAATATAAATTCCCTTCGTGGAGAACATCAAATAGATTTTACTAATTCTCCATTTACAGAAAGTTCTCTTTTTGCAATAACAGGTCCTACAGGAAGCGGAAAATCAACCTTATTAGATGTTATCTCTTTAGCCTTATTTAACCAAGTTCCAAGATTAGGTAAGATTTCAAGAGCTGAGATCTTGAATAAAGGTGCCATTCTTACCCGAAACCAGAAAGAAGCTTTTGCGAGAGTTACCTATTTATGTAAATCTGGAATATTTAGCTCGCAATGGAGTATTTCCACCAACAGAAATGAAAAATTACGGGAATATGAAATGGAAATTTCTTCAGTTGAAAATGGGTCTATTTTAGAGCTCAAAAAATCTGATGTCCCAGGGAAAAATGAAGAATTAATTGGACTTAACTACAATCAGTTTATAAAATCTGTG
>JBBSVD010000056.1:0-14246 GCA_038233835.1 Flavobacteriales bacterium
CAACAGAATCTTTATGAATTGCCTGTATATCAAAAGAGAATAAAATAGGTTCGAAGTTGGAATTTGCCACTGCTTCATGAATAGGCAAGGAATCTGCAGCATAAATATCATGAGAAACTACCCGAAGCAAAACAGTATTGTTTTTCTTTTCCCATCGTAATACTTGTTCATTTTGCTTACCACCCCCAAAACCAATGCCTGCAGCAGTTTGTGCAATACGGGTTACCATGAGCATTTCACGATTAAATAAACTATCGGGAATTTCGTAAAAATAATCCTTATCTACCTTATGGACGGTAAATAATCCTTTATCAGATTTGGCGTCTTTGGTAATTACCTTATCATAAGGTTTAATACCAGTTTTGTCTTTAGAATCTGATTTTGCTGTTGCTGTATTCTCAGTGGCCTTTTTTTCTTTAGGTTGAAAAACGGCACAACCGGAAACAGAGATTGACAAGGCTATTAATAATAGCTTGTGGGAGAACTGTTTGATCATGTAAGGTGTTTTTGTTGAATAATTCTTTGAATATAAGACGTAGCTTTCTTTAATTGAAATATAAAACGAAAAAAGACTACCTCAAGGTAGCCTTTAGACTTAAATATTATAAAAAGGTTTAATTTAATCTTAAAAAAACTCAAAAATTAATATTTAAAACCATCTCTCTACTTCTTCTAACTGAAGCGCAGCAATAGATAATTTATTCTTTTTTCTTAAGCCATTTAATTTTTGATGCACCTGTGTTGCTTTGTTTTCCTTTAGCTTGCTAACACTTAAAAATTCGTGCATCACAACATCTACCCATTCTTGAGGAACTCCAATTTTAATAAAATCTTCTGGTTTAGGAACAGTTGCTTTTTTTTCTGGTTTCATTTGAGGGAAGAAAAGCACTTCTTGTATAGATTGATTGTTAGTAAGGTACATGACCAATCTATCCATACCAATCCCCATTCCAGAAGTTGGAGGCATTCCATACTCTAAAGCGCGTAAAAAGTCATAATCTATTATTCCGGTAGCTTCAACATCTCCTTTTTTAGCCAATTCCAATTGATGCTCAAACCGTTCACGTTGATCTATAGGATCGTTTAATTCAGAATAGGCATTAGCTATTTCTTTTCCACAAACCATCAACTCGAAACGCTCGGTTAATTCCGGATTATCTCTATGTTCTTTACAAAGCGGACTCATTTCTTTTGGATAATCGGTGATGTAGGTAGGCTGAATATAATTGCCCTCACATTTTTCACCAAATATTTCATCTATCAGTTTTCCTTTACCCATAGTGTCATCAACATCAACTCCCATGTTTTTAGCAGCCTGGCGTATTTCAGATTCACTTTTACCGGTAATATCAAAATCAGTAAAATGTTTAATAGAATCTGCCATAGTTACTCGTGCATATGGTGCCTTGAAATCTATTTCATGTTTTCCGAAAGTAGCTTTTGTTGTACCATTTACAGCTAGTGCACAATGTTCTAAAAGTTTTTCACAGAATTCCATCATCCAATTGTAATCCTTGTAAGCAACATAGATCTCCATTGCAGTAAACTCTGGATTATGCGTTCTGTCCATTCCTTCATTTCTGAAGTTTTTAGAGAATTCATAAACCCCATCAAAACCTCCTACGATTAATCTCTTAAGATAAAGTTCGTTAGCAATTCTCATATAAAGAGGCATATCCAATGCGTTATGATGCGTCATAAATGGTCTTGCCGCAGCTCCACCGGGAATTGGCTGAAGTACCGGAGTTTCAACTTCGAAATAACCAGCATCATTAAAGAAATTACGCATGGCATTAAAAAGCTTTGTTCTCTTTACAAAAACTTCTTTCACTTTAGGGTTCACCACAAGATCTGCATAGCGCTGTCTATAACGTTGCTCAGGATCATTGAATTGGTCAAAAATATGGCCCTCTTTATCTGTTTTAGGAAGAGGTAATGGTCGCAGTGCCTTACTAAGCAAAGAGAATTCCTTTACCATGATCGTTTTCTCGCCAACCTGAGTTGTGAAAAGCTCTCCATGAATTCCTATAAAATCGCCTATATCAAGTAATTTCTTGTAAACTTCGTTGTATTTGCTTTTATCTTCATCAGGACAAATTTCATCTCTATTGAAATATACTTGGATCTTCCCTTCGGAATCCTGGATCTCCGCAAATGATGCTTTTCCTTGAATTCTTCTTGACATTAAACGACCTGCAACCACAACCTTTTTACCTTCTTCAAACTTAGATTTGATCTTAGCAGTAGTATGATCTACCGGAAAGAGATCTGCCGGATATGGGTTGATACCTAATTTTCTAAGAGAAGCTAATTTTTCTCTTCTCACAATTTCTTGTTCAGATAGCTGCATGATGTCTTTTAATTTGTGTCTTATCTTCAGAGATAAGAAGATGCAAATATAATGACATTCACGTAACTAGTCAATTTCAAATCCACTTAAATTGCAAAGATTGAAATCGCTCATTTTTTCAGCAAATTTTAATTGGTATCTTTGTCACTTCAAGAGAAAAAATGAACTATTTATGAGTGTTTGGAGAGTTGTTCTATCAGTATTATTTCCACCGTTAGCTATATATGACAAAGGTTGTGGATCTATTTTAATAGTTCTTATTCTAACATTACTGGGTTGGATACCTGGTGTGATTGCTGCACTTATAATATTAAATAGAGGGAAATAAATGAATAAATTGGTAGAAGTTCAGGATCTTGGATTAAAAGACTATAAAGAGACTTGGGAATACCAAGAGGAATTATTTAAATCTATTGTAGATCTAAAGATCAGGAATAGGAGAGAGGAACTCTCTTTGGAAACTCCAAATTATTTGTTGCTGGTTGAGCATCCTCATGTGTATACCATGGGGAAAAGTGGAGATCTTGAGCATCTTTTGCTTACCGAAGCACAACTGGAAGAGAAGAATGCTAAATATTATAAGATAAATCGCGGGGGTGATATTACGTATCACGGCCCGGGACAAATAGTTGGATACCCAATTTTAGATCTTGATAATTTTTTTACCGATATCCATAAATATCTTCGGTTTTTAGAGGAAGTTATTATTCTAACTTTAAAGGAATATGGTTTAAAGCCCGACAGAAGTACGGGTGAAACTGGTGTTTGGTTAGATGTTGGAACTCCATTTGCCAGAAAGATTTGCGCCTTGGGAGTTCGTGCCAGCCGCTGGGTAACTATGCATGGATTTGCATTAAATATTAATGCAGACCTTGGATATTTCGATAACATTATTCCATGTGGAATACGGGGGAAAGCTGTAACCTCTCTCAATGTAGAATTAGGTGTGAGAAAAGTGAATATGGAAGAAGTAGAGCAAAAGATTTTAAATCATTTTGCTGCTATTTTTGAAGCTGATCTACAGTAAGAAAGAAGAGATTATTTGCTGAAAGCAGTTAAAAGACTGCTACTTGTCAATTTCCCATTGTCGTTATAATCTTCCTGTTTTACCATTACTACTCCTTTGCAAAGCCATTGTTTAGTGGTTCCGTTTTTAGTCAATCCCATTTTAAATTCAGAAGTGTAGGTTATTATCACACAATCAAAGGTTCCTGCGGGTGTTGTAATAGATTCTTTTCCAGTGACACTTCTATCTTTCATGGCAACATTCATTTTCATATTCATTCCGGCCATTTTCATGATCATTTCCATATTGGAATCTGGAAGTTTATCACCCACACTCAAAGTATTTGGGATCTCAATATTATTTCCAGTGATCTCCAGATCCATGTCTTTGTATTGTTCAACTATCTGCGGACTCATCATAGATTTAAAATCTATAGAAATCTTATTATCTTTGCAGGTTACATCGTATTTGGAGGTGGCTACTAATTCCCCATTTTCATCTTTTACGGTAGAAGTAATTTTGGCTATTTTTTCACCATTTTTGTTACGAACATCATTAATTTGATAGTCCACAACCGCAACAGGTTTATTTTTTTTATCGTAAGAAGTAATTTGTGAAGTGACACCCTCTTCCAAAGCAAAATAGCTATTGCAATCTTGCGAAAAGCTTATAAAACTACTTGTTAGCATCAAATATATTAATACACAGGTTTTCATAATTATATATTTAAGTTTGGTTAAAATGAATTATTGGTCTGTGGGGAAAGTATTCTAATGGGGAAAAGAACTATGTCAGAAATTAAAGAATTGACATACTTGGTTGAATAGCACAATTTGCCTAAGAGCAACTAGTTGTTTATAAAAGACTAACAGTCAATCTATTTCGTGATTATAAATTTAAACTAATTCCAGAATAAAAGCAATAGTTATATTAATTTAAAATCAAAAATTATAGAATATAACTTCATTACCATCTCCTAATATCAATGCTGTTTTATTAGTGCTCGCTATTCCTGATACTCCCACCCCATAAACAGGAAAGTTTGGAAGTAATTCTCCATTTTCAGTAAATAGATAAACTTTCTTAGCTTGAGTATCGGTTATAGAAATATAGATTTTCCCTCCAATCTTATGTAATTTCGGGTTGTTGTAAAGCCCGAAATCTAATTGAATTTCATTTTTGTTGATCTTTAGAATATTATCTGAAAGCAACACCAAAACATTTTCATTCGCGGTAATTTTTAAAGTATTAGAGCCTTCAATTTGTTGCTTGTCAATTTTTCCATTAGAATCTACCTTCAATAATTTTCCATCTTCAGCAACTGAAACAAAATTGTTGGCATTCTCGTACCAAGCGCTTTCAGAAAAATCCAATTTTCCTTTAACCGCAATACGTTCTTGCCCTTGTCTACTTAATATATGTAGTTTCCCATTTGTTTCAGGAACTACGATATAGTCTTTATTTTTAATCCTGATATGTTTTGGAGGCTGAGTAATTTCTGAAGACGCAGCATTAAAATTGAAACCATTTATACCCTTTCCTTTTGCGTCATACATAAGAAGCTTGTTCTTTTGTGTAATTACAAATCGGTAATTTTTGTTATTGTCATAGTCGAAAATGGCAAGTGGTTGTGTGATGAGATCGTTAAATTTTAGGGGGAATCCAGGCGTTTCTTTTCCTCGACCATCTATCACGAAAAAATTATTCAAGGTTGCAAAAGCCAGGTGTTGGCTGCCATTCTTTTTAAGATCTATTTGCTGAATCTCTCCTAATATTTTGCTATCCAATTGTTTTTTCCAAAGTGTATTTCCTTGTGAAGAAATAGCATAGAGAACATTATTAATGTCTTGATATACGATTGCATTGGTCTTATTAGAGATTGAAAGCAAAAAAGGAACTCCCGAAATGGGCTCTGGAAGTGTAATTGTAACTGTTTCTCGAACATCTTTGGGATTTCCAGACTCTCCTTTTTCCACAGTTCCATGAATATGACTAAAACCTTCACTTTTTACAAATTGAATAGCCGAAAAACTATAATCTTTATTCAGGTATTCATTAAAAAGTCCTTGAATTTGAAACGGGAAAGCTCTATTTTTAACTTCGGTTTTAAATTTAGGAGTGCTAACAAATAAAAGCGATGAAGATTCAGCAAGATCAGATTGTAGAGTTATAAAAGATTCTAGCTTAGAATAGGTAGTGTTGTTTTGATAATTACTGATTATTAGTTCCAAGATCTCTTGATATTTCGCATAAATCAGGAAGTTATCTAAAAAGCAATATACAGTTACTCCTTCTGTAGAAATTAGAGGCTCTAGAAAATTTAAATAGCTGTTCTCAGCAGTTGAAAAGATAAAAACTCCGCGATACTCTGTTAATTGTTCCTGCGAGCTGGGCAAAGATTCTTTTGCCCGTTGCGAATCTGTAGTATTTAAAGCTATTGCCTTATTTTCATTTATAAAGATAACTCCAGCTTCCTTTGTGAAATTTAGAAGATTGTTATCATTTAAAATAGGACTGTCGTTCTTAAATTTCTTTAGATTGGTGTCTACATTTTTAAAATCGTTATAGGTAAAGGAATAAAAACCGCTAGCAGCGTTGGGCACGATTTTTTGAATTTCATTTTTTTGATGTTGAATAGTTTCAAAAATGCTCAGTAGATTTTGAGAACCTTTATTAGAAACGCTAATCCCATTAAAATTAATTTTTTGAGTTGCTATGTAGAGATCTATAACGCTCCAGTCTGCAATTGGTTTTTCAAATTTATTGTTTTTACTTACTGAAGATTCAAGAGCTGAATGATTTACGAAAAGAACTGTTTTATCTAATGAAGCGGCGGAAATAGCTTTAATAAAAGATTCACTTCTAATATTATTTTTAGAAGTGGAATGAGTTACGGCATCAATTAGTAGTTTTTTAGAAGAACTTGCAAGTATTGTATTTTCAATAAAGGTAGAATAGGTAACATTAGTATCTATTGTGATCTTCTTGTAATCCAGCTCCTTTGTGGAAATGCTTTCTATAGAAAAGTTAGGATGATTCTTTAGGAGTAAAGTATCTTTTTGGGCTTCAGTAATTAATAGGTAGTGATAAGTAAGAGAATCTTTTTTAGAAAAAGTAATTAAGCTTCTTGAGGTTTCCAGAAGCTTAGCATAATTTTTTATAGCAGAAATATTAAAATCAGACTCTAATTTATCTTTATTTAAAAATTTAGAGCTATCTATTTGAGAAAGGAATAAAGGAAGATTTTCCGATGAAATAATATAAGAAGTGTCTTCAGGAACAAAAGTAAATAGGTCTGAAGAATTAGTTTCGGTTTCCTCGCAAGAGATTAAAGTAAAAACAACCAATAAGGCTGTCAATAATTTGTTCATATTAAACTGCTTTCCACAAAAGTACTAAGTTATAATTCTAATTGTATCTGATTGGGCAGCAATTTAAAACTAAGTCGGTGGTATTTAGTGATCCCATACTTTCTAATTGCCTCTCGATGCTCATTTGTAGGATATCCTTTATTCTGTTTCCAATTGTACATGGGAAATTCTTCATGTATTAAATTCATATAAGCATCCCTGTAGGTTTTTGCTAAAATGGAAGCAGCGGCAATATTTAAATATTTGCTATCTCCTTTTATAATACATAAATGCGGAATTTTATTAAAAGGTTTAAATCTGTTTCCATCTACCAAAATATGATCTGGCATCTTTGTCATCTGTGATATTGCGTTGTGCATGCCTAAAATGGAAGCATTTAAGATGTTTATGCTATCTATTTCTGCGTTAAACACATGAGAAATTCCAAAAGCAATGGCCTTATCTTCAATAATGTCCTTTAAAATTATTTTATTTAAAGATTTTACAGTTTTTGAATCATTAATAAGGCTGTTCTTAAATCTCTTGGGTAATATCACTGAAGCAGCGGTAACCGGGCCGGCTAAACAGCCTCTTCCAGCTTCATCTGTGCCGCATTCCACTCCTTTTTTGAGATAACAATTTGTTAACATTATGTTAAAATTTTACTTGATTTAAATTATCTACGCAACCATTTGGAAATATAAGTATCTATGAAATAGTGCGGTGTTAAGATATTAACACTTATCAGTTTTATAATTTAACCTTTTTATAAAACTGATCACTGGCTAATTCAAATTAACAAAATAATGAAAAAAAGATTTAATGTAATTCTAACACTATTTTTAGTGTTTATGGTGCAATTAACCTTTGCACAAGACAAAACCGTTACAGGAACGGTAACTGATGAAGCGGGCTTGCCCCTTCCAAGCGTAACAGTACAAGTCCAAGGGACTACTGTTGGAGCTTTAACAAATTTTGATGGAAATTACAGTTTAAAAGCTGCGACTGGTCAAATTTTAGTTTTTAGTTATGTTGGGTTTGCTCAACAAAAAGTTACTGTTGGTACTTCAAATACTATTGATGTGTCAATGGCTGTAGATGCTGCTGCACTGGACGAAGTGATCGTTTTAGGGTATAGCACTAAAGGAGTTGAAGAAGTAACTGGTTCATCAGTCCAAATTGGTGGAGATGAGCTTGCTAAATCTCCTGCTGTGTCTGTAGATCAAGCATTACAAGGTAAGGTTGCGGGTCTTCAAATTTCTCAATCTTCTGGAACTCCTGGTTCGACTCAGGATATTCGTATTCGTGGTTTAAGTTCTTTGGCATCTTCTAACGAGCCATTATATGTTATTGACGGGGTTCCTGTTATTAACAGTGATGTTTCTGGAAGTACAAACCGTAGTTCCTTAAACCCACTATCGGCAATTAACAGTCAGGATATTTCAACTATCACAGTATTGAAGGATGCATCTGCAACTGCTGCTTATGGTGCACGTGGATCTAACGGAGTAATTGTTGTAACTACCAAAAAAGGAAAATCTGGAGAAACTCAGTTTAGCTTTAGTTCTCAAGTTGGTGTTCAAAATGATGCTTTTAATAAAAGAGACGTTTTAACTGGAGCAGAGAGACTAACATTACTTAATGAATCTTTAGTAAATGGTTATGGTTTTAATCCAGCAACAGCAATTCAACAAGCGGTAGATGGAAGAATAATTTCGGCTAGAGTTTTAGAATTTGATGGAACAGATTATGATTGGGATGGATTAATTAAAAATGAAGATGCCCTATTGCAGAATTATACTTTTTCTGCTTCAGGTGGAGATGATAAAGGATCTTTTTATGCATCTGTTGGATATAATGAAACAGAAGCAACCGTAATTGGTTCAGAATTTCAAAGATTAACAGGGTCTTTCAGTTTCGATAGAAAATTGAGAGAAAATATTGATTTTCAAACCTCTGTGAACATTTCTAACACACAACAAAATCCAATTTTAGAGCAAGGATCATTCTTTTCAAATCCTTTTATAACTAAGTATTTGATGAATCCTTTCAATAACCCATTTAATGAGGATGGATCACCTAATACAGATTTAAGATTTGGATCATTGCATAACACTCTTTATGTATTGGAAAATAATATTACCAGAAACGCTCTAACAAGAGCTATTTCAAATACCAAAGTAGATTGGAGATTATTTGAAGGATTTACTTTTAGTAACAGGTTTAGTGCAGATTATCAATTGTCTGAATTCAGAAATTATGAGAACAGAGTTGAAGGTGATTCTGCTCCTGTAAATGGATCTTCTGAAACAAGTGATGATAAAAATTATAACTTTGTTTATCAAGGATCATTCAACTATGGTTTTAAATTAGGTGAAGATCATAATTTCGATTTAACTACCTTATTTGAATACCAAAAGAATCAAGCTAATTATATTTATGCATCAGGGGAGAATTTCCCAGCTGATGGGCTTACTTATATCGCATCTGCAAGTGCAAACGATGATGCTTTTTCTTCTTTTACAGATTGGTACAACGTTTCATATTTAGGTTTAGCAAACTACAATTATGCAGGTAAATATGTATTAGATGGAACAATTAGAAGAGAAGGTTCTTCAAGATTTGCCCCAGGGGAGAGATTTGGAACTTTTGGATCTGTAGGTGCGGCATGGAATATTCATAGAGAAGATTTTATGGCTAATTCTATCTTCAACACATTGAGACTTCGAGGTTCTTACGGGATCACTGGGAATAATGCGGTAGGTTTAAATGCTTATCAAGCTTTGCTTTCTTATGGAGCAGATTATTCCGGAAATGGTGGAGCTACTCCATCTCAGTTCGGTAACCCTAATTTAACATGGGAAAAAGCTGAGAATTTTGACGTTGGATTTGCTTTTGGATTAATAGAAAATAGATTATCTGGATCTTTTACTTATTATAATAGAAGAACTTATGATCTTCTCCAAGAAGTTCCGCTTTCACCTACTACTGGATTTAGTTCTCAGGATAGAAACTTAGGAGAAATGACAAATAAAGGTATTGAAGCCGAATTGTCTTATGATCTTATTCAAACAGAAAATTTCAATTGGAATATAGCTGCTAATTTTGCAACGGTAGAAAATGAGGTTACAGAATTGGCATTAGGAGCAGATGGGGAACAAATTGATCCATTAGCAGGTAGTGTATATAAAAGTACTGTTGTTGGTTTGCCAGCAAATGCTTGGTTCATGAGAACTTGGGCTGGTGTTGATACTGAAACTGGATTACCTACTTGGTTTTTAAATGGAATTGATGGTGAAGTTACATCAAACTATAATGAAGCAGAAAGAGTTTTTCAAGACGATGCAAGTGCATTGCCAACATATTCTGGTGGTTTAAGTACTAGATTTAGCTACAAAGGTTTCTTTGCAGATGTAAATGTTTATTTTGCTGGTGGACACAAGATTTACGAGCAATTCGCACAATTCTATTTAAGAACAAATTCATTTACTTTGGGATCATTCAATGGTGCTGAGGAATTATTAGATAGATGGCAACAACCTGGAGATGTTACAGATGTTCCACGATTAGTATACAACCAAAACAACAATTTTCACGCAACTTCTTCTCGTCATTTATATGATGGTGACTACGTGCGTTTAAAAAATGCATCAATTGGTTATAACTTGCCTTCAGCTTGGGCTAATGAAATAGGAATAGATGGTTTAACTTTAACATTACGTGGTACAAATATTGCTACATGGGTAAAGGATGACGGATTAAGACTAGATCCTGAAGTTAGAGCAAATGGATTTACAACATTAACTACACCACCGGTTGAGTCTTATACTTTTGGTGTTAACGTAAAATTTTAAAAAATGAAAATAAACTTTAAACATTTATTATTAATTGCGCTTAGTTTAGGATTATTCGCTTCATGTTCAGAAGAGGATTTAGAGCCTACTCTAGCTCAAGATAAAAGTATTGAAACAAGTATCAATACTGTAAACGATTTGCAAGCTGTATTAATTGGAGCTTATGAAAGAATAACTTCTACCTCCTATTATGGAAGGGATAAAATTATTCTTGGAGAGGTATTTTCAGATAATACTACATCAAATGCAAACTCTAATCGTTTTGTAGTAGAAGCACAAATGGATCTTAATCCAGACTCTGGAATTGCAAGCACCTTATGGAGCCAGTTGTACAGAGTTATTGCATCTACAAATATCATCATCAATGCTGAAGGTATTGAAGGTGAAGAAGATGAAGTTAATCATATTAAAGGTCAGGCTTATGCCATAAGAGCATTAGCTCATTTTGATCTTGTAACTTTTTACGGTCAACAAAACGTGAATGGTGGAGGATTGTCTGCCTTGGGTGTACCTTATGTTACTACTTTTAGAGATAGTGATAATTTATTCCCTAGTAGAAATTCTGTACAAGAAGTTAGAGATATGGCGTATGCAGATCTTGAAATGGCTAAAAGCTTGATGACTGTTGGTTTAAATGATTCTTCTAAAGAATTCATCACCACATTTGCGGCAGATGCCATTGAAGCTAGAATTGCTAATTATTTTGGGGATTTTCCAAGATCTTTAACAGCTGCTAAAAGAGTGATAGATTCTGGTTTATATTCAGTAGCATCAGAAGGAGATTTTTTAAATACCTTTAAAACCGATGGAGCTTCAAACTCTATTTTCGAAATAGCATTTACAGCTACAGATAATCCTGGAATTAATGGATTAGCTAATATTTATCAAACAGGAAGTTATGGGGATGTTATTGCATTGCCTAATTTAGCCGGAATTTATGATGATGGAGATGTTCGTGGTGCTTCAGACTATGATCCTGCTGCAGGTATGGATCCAACCACTGTTATAGGATTACATCCAAATGGTACTTTTAGAAACGTTGGTAAATATCCTTCTACTGCTCCTTATGATGATAATGTATCTGTAATTAGATATGAAGAAATTGTATTGATTTATGCTGAAGCCTTATTAGAGACTGGTAATACTACAGAAGCTTTGATTTGGTTGAATAAAATACCCGCTAATAGAGGAGCTGAATTATACGAAGCTGCAACTAAAGCAAACATTTTATTGGAGAGAAGAAAAGAGCTAGCTTTCGAAGGATTTAGATTCCATGATTTGGCTAGAACTAAAATGGCTATTCCTGGAGTAGATCCATTGTTAAATACTCATGGATTAGTTCCTTATGGTAATTTCAATTTTGCACTTCCAATACCTTCCAATGAAGTTGATGTAAATGCTAACAGTGAACAAAACGCAGGTTACAACTAATTATTAATTTATATTCAAATTAAACCGCCTTCGGGCGGTTTTTTTTGTTTTATATGGATTCCTATATGTTTACTTTATTATTTTACATTTGTAGCAGTCTAAAATTGGTATGAAACAACTAACATTATTATTATTATTTGCTTTTATTTTTCATTTCCAGGTGTCCGCTCAGGAACCTGTAAAGAAATTACCAAATAAAGAAGGCTTGGAACAACAGGGATCTCGTAATAATGATAGGCCATCAAGAAAGCCCACTCAAAGAGATTCTTTAGAAAAACCACCCATCACCGCTTACAAGATTTTTTCAGTTTCTGGAGATTCAACTTATGTGGATACAACACTTACAATTCACAAAGATTATAAATTCAACTATCTTAGAAAAGACAATTTCGAATTAGTTCCGTTTTCAAATGTTGGACAAACCTATAACAAGCTTGCTTATTCCTTCAATAAAAATAATCTAATCCCAGATCTTGGAGCTAGAGCTAGGCATTTCAACTTTATGGAAGTAGAGGATATTTTCTACTATGAAGTTCCAACTCCCTTAACCGAATTGTACTTTAAGACCGTTCCAGAGCAAGGGCAAACCTTAGATGCGTTTTTCACGATCAATACCTCAGAGCGATTAAATTTTTCTGTTGCCTATAAAGGATTGCGTTCCTTAGGTAAGTATCAAAATGTACTAACAAGCACCGGTAATTTTAGGGCAACTTTTAATTATTCGACACTAAATAAAAAGTATCGACTTAAGTCTCATTTCGTATCGCAAGATCTTTTGAATAATGAAAACGGTGGGTTAAATGAGCAATCATTATCTCAATATATACGAGAAGAACCAGAATTTGACGATAGATCACTGCTAGAAGTTAAATTTGAGAATGCAGAGAACACCCTATTCGGGAAACGTTTTTTTCTTGATCATGAGTACGATCTGGTTTTTGGGAAGAAGAATATTATAACGATGGAACATCAATTAGATTTTAGTGATAAAAAATACCTTTTCAAGCAAGATACACCATCAAACTTTTTTGGAGAGTCTTTTAGAAACGCCAATATAAGCGATAAGGTTAAACTCAGGAACATTCAAAATACTGCAGGACTTAGTTACTATAATAATATATTAGGTAAAATAAAAGTAAAGGCAGGAATGTCCTATTTTAATTATGGCTACAATTCTGTAGTGGTTTTGCCGGAACAAACCATTACCAACAGACTTAAAGGAGAAAATTATTCTGCGGGAGCAGAGTATATTAAATATTTCGGTCCCTTAAAGATGTACGGAGATGTAATGGTAAATGTCGCAGGAGATTTTACAGGTCATAATTTCCTGGCAGGAGCAGCCTTTCAAATTAACAAAGATAATTTATTTAAGGCCGAACTGCATAGTAACGAGAGTGCACCAAACTTCAACTTTCTACTATATCAAAGTGATTACCTTAATTATAATTGGCAAAACGATTTTGCTAATACCAGCACACAAAGTTTAAATGTTCATTTAGACTCTAAGAACCTTCTGGATCTAAATGCAGATATTAACCGAATTAAGAACTACGCTTATTTTTCAACAGAAGAAGATGGTGACGTTAAACCTTTTCAATATGATGGAGAGATAAGTTATTTAAAGATTAAAGCTAATAAGGAATTCAGTTACGGGAAATTCGCTTTAGAGAATACATTTATGTATCAAAAAGTTCTAAGTGGGGAAGCTCACCTAAATATTCCTGCATTTACTACTCGCAATTCATTATATTATAAAGAGTATTTGTTTCAACGCGCACTTTATTTACAAACAGGATTTACATTAAAGTATTTCACCAGCTATAATATGGATGCATACGATCCGGTTTTGGCAGAATTTTATGTTCAGAATTCTCAGGATCTTGGTGGCTTTCCTGTGGTAGATTTCTTTTTCAATGCTAAAGTGAAGCAAACCAGGATCTTTTTCAAGCTAGAACATCTCAATGCGCTGTTCACCGGAAACAATAATTTTTCAGCTCCAGAGTATCCCTATCGCGATTTCTTAATTCGTTTTGGATTAGTTTGGGATTTCTTCCTATAAAAGTTCTTTTATTCTTTGGGCGTTTCCCCTCCTTACAGTCGGGGTCGGGCTTTGTGCTTGTAGTCCCGATTGGTATCGGGAGTTACCGCTTCAATCCCTAACGCGGGCATCACTGATGCCTTTTATTATAAAAACACCCGTCCTGTCTCCAACTTGACAAAAAATAGTTCTGTAGTAACTCCCGTATTACCAAACC
>JBBSVD010000057.1:0-14071 GCA_038233835.1 Flavobacteriales bacterium
CGTAATTGGCGGTGTTGTAGGTAATAATGTAGGAAAAGGAAACACCGCACTCGGAGCCATTATTGGTGGAGTTGTAGGTGGTGCAGCAGGCGGATACATCGGAAGCAGAATGGATAAACAAGCTAAACAAATAGAGCAAGAAATTCCAGGTGCTGAAGTTGAAAGAGTAGGTGAAGGAATTAATGTAACTTTTGATGAGAATAGCGGAATCTATTTCGATACTGAAAAGTACAACATCAACGAAAAATCTAGAGAAGCTCTTCACAAGTTAGTAGGTATTTTTAAAGAATACCCAGATACCGAAATTTTGGTTGAAGGACATACAGACAGTGCTGGTAGTGATAGTTATAATTTAACTTTGTCTAAGAACAGAGCTCAAGCTGTAACTAACTTTTTAGTAAGTGACGGTATTGACAAAGGTAGATTCGATACTAAATGGTACGGTGAAGCTCAAGCAAAGTATGACAACTCAACTGCTGAAGGTAGAGCTAAGAATAGAAGAGTAGAGATTGCAATTGTTGCGAATGAGCAAATGAAGAAAGAAGCTGAGGAAGCTACTAATGAGAACTAATACAACTCACACAGTATTGCTAAATCCCGGGACTTCCCCGGGATTTTTTTATTTCCTTTTACTATCTTCAACAAGTGAAAAAGAAATCTATTGGGATTATAGGAGGTGGCCTTTCCGGACTTGTAGCAGCCATCCATCTTTCAAAAAATAATTTACCAGTAACCCTTATTGAAAAGGAAACCTATCCCAATCATAAGATTTGTGGCGAATACCTATCACAAGAAATAATTCCATATCTAGAGAAATTAGATATTCATTTATCAGATCTCAAACCTGCGATAATAAATAATTTACAATATAGCACACCATCTGGAAAAGTTGTGGAAACCAAATTACCATTAGGAGGCTTAGGGATTTCACGTTACGCATTGGACTATTTTTTATATAAGAAGGCAATAGCCTGTGGAATTAAAATAGTTCCTGCTTTAGTAACAAACGCAGTATTTACAGAAGATCAATTTATAGTCACAACTAATAAGAATCAGGAATTTCATTTCGATATAGTTTTAGGGGCTTTTGGAAAACGCTCTTTGATGGATAAAAAATTAGAGCGTAATTTTATAGATCAGAAATCTGGTTGGTTAGCTATTAAAGCTCATTATAAAAAAGACGATTTTCCAGATGACCTGGTGATGTTGCATAATTTTAAAGGTGGATATTGTGGATTATCTAAGACCGAAACCGGAGTGATAAATGTTTGTTATTTAGCTTCGTACAATAGCTTTAAGAAATACAAAGACCCCATCACTTTTAAAAATAAGGTATTAATGCAAAATCCTCAATTAAAAGTATTCTTTCAGGAAGCTATTCCTTTATTCAAAAAAGATATTAGCATTGCACAGATCTCTTTTCAAAAAAAATCTTGTGTTCAGAAACATATACTTATGCTTGGTGATGCTGCGGGTCTTATTCATCCTTTATCTGGTAATGGAATGGCTATGGCAATTCATAGTGCTAAGATCGCTTCAGAAGCTATTTTAAATCAAATTGATAAGGAAGAGTTTTCAAGAGTAGATATGGAATTGGAATATAAAAAGAATTGGAAATATCATTTTAGTGCTAGACTAAGAACGGGGGGAATACTTCAACGAATTTTATTAAGTGAAAAACTATCTGGTTTCGTTCAAAAATTAATACATACATTTCCTTCAGTATTACCAAAGATCATTTCAAAAACCCACGGAAAACCTATTATGTAATGGCTATAAATACCTCGAGAAGAAGCGAAGAAGCCGAGATCATGGATGATTTCGAACTAAAGGGTGAAGAATTGGAGCAAACCCTGAACGATCTTGAAAAGATAAATAAATGGTTGGGTGGTAATAAGATAACTTTAGATGGAATTCAGACCCTTTTAAAAGATACGCCAGAGAAAGATGTAATAAGAATTGTAGATGTAGGCTGCGGGAGTGGTGCAGTGTTAAGAGAAATTGCAAATTGGGGGAGAACTCAAAAATTTGATCTGAAACTAATTGGTATAGATGCTAATCCATATGCTGTTGAAATTGCCCGTCGCCGCTCAGATTATTATCCAGAAATAAAATTTGAAGCTTTGAATATATTTAGTGAAGCCTATAAACAACAAAAATATGATATAGTACTATGTACCTTGACCTTGCATCATTTTAAAAATGAGGAGATCCTGGAACTTTTAAATATTTTTAAAGAGCAATCCAATATTGGTATTATTATAAACGATCTTCAGCGAAGCAAAACGGCTTATGTGTTGTTTCAAGCATTTTGTAAAGTTTTCATCAATAACGAAATTGCAAGAAAAGATGGATTAACTTCTATTCTCCGAGGTTTTAAAAAGAAAGATCTCAAAAAATTATCCAAAGAAATTCCGGCACAAAAACATTCTATTAAATGGAAATGGGCCTTTCGTTATCGTTGGATCTTAAAAAATTAATCCCCTATGAGTGTAAGAATTATAAGTGTTCAAAAAGAACTTCCACAATATTTTAGAGAAACATCAGATATTATTCCTTTAGTAGAAGAGTGGTTGGATGATAAGGATGAGCGTTTTAAACGAAAGATCACAAAGATATTTGAAGGTGCCGGAGTAGATAAACGCTATTCTATAATGGCGCCAGAAGAGGTATTTACTGCAACTTCTTTTGAAGACAAGAACAATATCTATGTGCGTGAAGTTAAAAAATTAGGAAAAAATGTACTTAAAGGAGCACTCGAGAAGAATGGCTGGGAACCAGATTCCTTAGACTTTATAATCACGGTGAGTTGTACGGGGATTATGATTCCTTCATTAGATGCATATCTAATAAATGAATTACAACTTAAGCAAAGTATTACACGACTTCCGGTAACCGAGATGGGCTGTGCTGCTGGGATCTCAGGGATGATCTATGCTCATAAATTTTTACAAGCCAATCCTGGCAAAAGAGCCGCCATAGTTGCAGTAGAAAGTCCAACAGCAACTTTTCAGTTAGGAGATTTCAGTATGGCTAACATGGTAAGTGCTGCAATCTTTGGCGATGGTGCAGCTTGCGTGTTGCTTTCTTCTGAAGAAGATGCTATTGGCCCCAAGATCATTGGAGAAGAGATGTATCACTTTTTTGATGCTACGCATCTAATGGGATTCCATTTAGCCAATTCCGGATTGCAAATGATACTTGATGAAAGTGTTCCTGAAACTATTTCAAATCATTTTCCAGATATCATTTATCCTTTTCTTGAGAAGAATGGAAGTAGTATAGAGAAAGTGGATCATTTAATTTTTCACCCAGGTGGAAGGAAAATCGTACAAACTGTTTCTGATCTTTTTGGTACCTTAGGGAAGAATATAGACGATACCCGGGAAGTTCTTCGTCTTTACGGAAATATGAGTAGTGTAACTGTCCTTTATGTTTTAGAGCGTTTTCTGGAAAAAGACATCTCAAAAGGCGAACAAGGCTTACTTTTAAGTTTTGGTCCTGGGTTTTCGGCTCAACGAATATTAATAGAATGGTAGCAGAATTTAAAGATTTTAATTATTGGGCACTTATCCTTGGAGGCAGCAGTGGACTTGGACTTGCAACAGCTAGAAAACTTGCCAAGCACGGCATGAATATTATAATTATTCACCGTGACAGACGCGCTGAAATTCCAGATATAGAAGAAGCTTTTGAAGATATTCGAAATTCTGGAGTATGTTTGGAAAGTTTTAACGTAGATGCTGTACAGAAAGAAAAGCGAGAAGATCTTACAAAGGAAATCACTAAAATATTGGGAACTGATGGCAAGATTAGAACCTTAGTACATAGCATATCAAAAGGAAACTTAAAGCCAATGAGTGGGGTTGGCCCTTTTCTCGAAAACATAGATTTCCAGATCACCATAGATGCTATGGCTCTTAGTTTATATGATTGGACAGAGGCTGTGTATCAAGCAGGATTATTCGCAAAAGATGCACGCGTTATTTCATTTACAAGTGAAGGGAATAAGAAAGCTTGGGAAAATTATGCGGCAGTATCTGCCGCAAAAGTAGTTTTAGAAGCAATTACCAGAAGTATGGCTTTGGAATTTGCTAGATATGGAATTCGGGCAAATTGCATTCAGGCTGGAGTTACCGTTACCAGATCCTTCCAAATGATCCCGGGAAATGAATCTTTAAGAACACATGCCCTGAAGCGAAACCCATTTAAAAGATTAACTGTTCCTAATGATGTAGCCAATGTAGTTTACCTTTTAAGTAAAGATGAAGCAAGTTGGATCACCGGAACCATAATTCCTGTTAATGGCGGGGAGCATTTAAAATAACTAGAAAGCGGCACCTCATATAAAAACCCAAAACCTTAGGTGAATTACAATTCCATTATTTCAAGCTTACCTTACACCAAACCATTTTTGTTTGTAGATGAAATTCTTCAAGTAGATAAAGAAAGTTGTACTGGAATTTATACATTTCCAATTGATTCCTATTTTTATCAAGGTCATTTTAAGAATAATCCTGTAACACCAGGAGTAATATTAACTGAATGCATGGCCCAAATCGGGGTTGTTTGTTTGGGTGTTTTCCTGCTTGAA
Source organism: Flavobacteriales bacterium (assembly GCA_038233835.1). Classification (GTDB taxonomy): domain Bacteria; phylum Bacteroidota; class Bacteroidia; order Flavobacteriales; family Flavobacteriaceae; genus Gillisia. Next base: position 4,595 of record JBBSVD010000057.1, read on the forward strand.
AATATTATTAGGGAACCTACAGAATCCTTAAAAAATATTCAAATTGCTTTAAGCTCAAGTCAGATGGATTTTTATATTCCTATTTATCCCGGGGAACAAGTTAAAGTTGTTTCAAAAAAAGAATATTTCAGATTCAACAAACTTAAATGTACGGTAGAAATGTTCAATAAAGAAGGTAATTTAGTATGTAGAGGTGCTATTGCTGGTATGATAAAAATGTGAGTAGTGAGGAGTGAAGAGTGAACAAAATTTTGGATATTTTAATATGGAAAAAAGAGTAGTTATTACAGGATTAGGAGTTGCAGCGCCCAATGCAGTTAATATTCAAGACTTTGAAACTGCCTTGAGAGAAGGTAAAAGTGGTATTCGTTTCCATCAGAAACTTAAAGATTTAAATTTTAACTGCCAGATAGGAGGGAAGCCGATTATATCTGATGAGAAACTATCTGAATACTTCACTCCATTACAATTAAGAGGATTAAATAGCAGTGGTATTGTATATGGTGTTGTTTCAGGAACCGATGCATGGAAAGATGCTGGACTTGAAATTTCTGGAAAAGTTTCTCCTGATTGGGACACAGGGATTATTTTTGGAACTGGGATCTTGGGTGTTGATAAATTTAGAGAAGCCATTCATTTAATAGATGCAGGTAATACAAGAAGAATAGGTAGCACCAGCGTTATACAAACCATGGCTAGTGGAATAAGTGCCTATTTAGGTGGTATTCTAGGCTGCGGAAATCAAGTAACAACCAATTCATCTGCATGTACAACGGGAACAGAGGCTCTTTTAATGGGTTACGAACGTATTAAAGCGGGAAAGGCAATGAGAATGCTAGTTGGAAGTTGTGGAGATGATGGGCCATATATATGGGGCGGATTTGACGCGATGCGTATTCTTCCCGGGGCCTATAATGATAATCCGGAAGAAGCATCCAGACCTATGAGTGCTAATGCCGCAGGTTTTGTACCGGGAAGTGGAGCTGGAGCTATGATCTTAGAAGACTTAGAATCGGCGTTGGAAAGAGGTGCAAAGATCTATGTGGAAGTGATGGGTGGAGATGTAAATAGTGGTGGACAAAGAGGTGAAGGCAGTATGACTGCTGCAAATAACGAAGCTGTACAACGTTGTATCAAAGCTGCCTTAAAAAATTCAGGAATTAAAGCTTCAGAAATAGATCTAATTAATGGACATCTAACAGCCACTGGAAAAGATTCAGTAGAGATAGAGAATTGGGTAAAAGCTTTAGACCTAAAAGCAGGTTTTCCGTTAATAAATTCACTTAAGGGAATGACAGGACATTGTTTAAGTGCATCTGGAAGTATAGAAAGTGTTGCTAGCGTCTTGCAATTGTCTAGCGGGTTTGTATTTCCAAATATAAATTGTGAGACTATTAATCCAGAAATTCTTGCCTTGATCCCAGAAGAAAGTATTCCGCGCAAAACAATAGTTAAAGGGATTAATATAATTGCTAAAGCCAGTTTTGGATTTGGTGATGTAAATGCAGTTATATTTCTAAAAAAATATTAAAAACTAGCTTGCAATAATTTATATGTTTAGTTTTATGATCTAATCAAATCATATTCCCTCAACCATTTTCATAATGACAGAAATAGCTATACTAGAGAAAATAAAAAAGATTGTTACTCCTTACGTTCAAAGGAAAGAAGGTTTGGAAGATTTTAACGATAGCACTGATTTTATTAGCGATCTTAAAATAAATTCGGCTAATCTGGTTGATGTTATTTTAGATGTTGAAGACGAGTTTAATATAGAAATAGATAATACCTCAATGGACGGTATGTTAACGGCAGGTGATGCTAAAAGAATTATATTAAATAAATTGGATAGTTGATTGGGAATGATGTTATAGATCTGCAAATACCGCCCTCCAAAAATTGGGACACTTCTAGGTATCTCAATAAAATTTTTCTACCTATAGAGCAGGAGTTTGTTTTTCAATCTGCAGAACCTATAATTTATTTACAACTTTTTTGGTCTTTAAAGGAAGCTGCCTATAAAGCGCATCAACGAAGATTTGACCTTCCTAGAACTTACAATCCGCTTCAGTTTTCAACCCAATTATCTTCTGAAACTGAAGAAAAAATTCTAGGTAAAGTGGTTATTGGCTCTAAGGTTTATCACACTAATTCTATTATTTGTGAAGGTCACATTCATAGCATTGCTACTTCAGTGCCGGACTATAATTATCTTTTTAATCTTTTTGATTTCAAAATAGATGTAAAGAAGCAATTACTTTTACAATATTCCATAACCTCCAATATTCCGGATACGGAGTTGAATATTCAAAAAAATGAAAATCAGATTCCTTTTCTCTATAGAAATAAGCTTAAATTAGAAATAGATTTTTCGCTCTCCCACCACGGAAAATTCTCTGCTTTTGTACTTGCGTTAACGAACTCCTAATAACTCGTTAAACAATATTAAATAGAATTGCTCCCCCTGTCGACCTTTGTAAATTGAAGTATTAATCTTAAATCAATATATCTTATGAAGAAAGTAGATAAAATGGAGGTTCTACACAGCCAATCAGCAGAATTTATTCAAAAAGGAGAAGCAGGGAAGTTTTTAAAATTGATCCCGGATACATTTATTATAAAAGGGAGTGAAGAAGAAAAAGGCTTTAGCCAAGGTTATGCCTTAAGGCATCTAAATAGGAAAGATATTCTATTGATAGATGTTGTTGAAAAAGAAACATTAAAAGCAGTAAAGCTTTTGGTGGAGGAAGGTTATACTATTAAAGGAATTCTTCTTAGTAATTCATCTGTATATAAAAACGCATATTCAGATCTTAAAACCATTTCTGAGGATGCGGGTGGAGCTCCAGTTTATGCTCATCCTAGGAATTCTATAAAAGATCAATATAAAACAAAAGATATCACTGCAAGACAAGAAGTTCTGAAACACTTCGGAATCAGCATTTACGATTTACCAGGAAATGGAGGAGGATCGGTTTTAATCTATTCAGATAACAATGATGGAATGTTATTTACAGGTGAAGATGCAATTGGTTCTAGTTACGATTCTAATGATAACGTATTTACTAGACCCATCATGGAGAGTAAAAATTCTGAATATGGATTGGCAGAGAGCTGGGGATCTTTCGAAGAATCCTTTAGTTATTTGTTCCCATTACACGGAAAACCAGGGTTTAACCTAGAAGATGGAGAACAAAAAGATATTTTAAAAAAATTAAGCAGAATTCAATCCTGATTCTGAAAAAAGTTTAAATTTACGAGAGACTATTTCTAAGGTATTTTCGCATTGGTCCCGATTTTATTTGTTGATCCTTATCACCAATGAAATTCCTATCAATGTATTGATTATATTTTTCGGATAGTCTCTTTTATTTTCTATTCTCTTTACTCAGATATCTTTTTTACTTTCTCTTAATCCTCGTTTACTTCTTCTTTTTCATTCTCAGCTGCTTCCATTTGTTCCACCATAGGATGATCTGTAACACCCAATCCAATGATCATTATAACATTAGAAATGGTTTCGTAAAGCATAGTCACCACAGATACAAATCCTCCTCCTATAATAGAGGCCATTGCTAAACTCACATAATAAATAATAGAGTACCAGGAACTCGGTACTTCTTCGCTTTCTGTGATTGGTAAGTTTAGCATCAAAAAAGTGATGATTGAAACTATAATAAGTATCGTATCTATTTTTGCAATGGTAAGTACATGACTATAATGCGCTTTTGTCCATCTAGAATTAGAACCAGAGCTTAAACTTAATAAAGGTAACATCAATGCCAAAATTGTAGAAGCACCAAGAATCACTGTATTGCACAACATATTGATCCCGTCAAGCGAAGTAGATAAAAGTTCTTTGGCCTTATATCCTGAAACCTCTCCTAGAATATAGGTTCCAATTCCCATAATGATAGTAGATAATACCCCACCTGCAATAGCACGTTTTACAATTACATTCATAATCAAAAGATGTTTTATATAACTTTTTTGTTATTGTTATAATTTCCTAATATAAGGCTTACAAAGCTATAAGATATTGTTAAACACAAACTAAAATCCATTCAAAATTGATAATTTAAAGCGTAAAAATTTAAATAAATGGAAAAGCTTAACGTTACTCAAAAACTTATTAAATCACATCTCTTAAAGGGGGAGATGACTCCGGGAAAAGAAATTGGAATTGAGATAGATCAAGCCTTGTTGCAAGACGCAACTGGAACCTTAGTACAATTAGAGTTGGAGGCAATGGACCTTAAAAAAGCCAAGACTGAAGTTGCGGTGCAATACGTAGATCACAACCTTCTGCAAACAGATTTTAAAAATGCAGATGATCATTTATTCCTACTCTCTGCGGCGCAAAGATTTGGATTGTGGTATAGCAGGCCGGGAAATGGTGTGAGTCATCCTTTGCATATGGAACGATTTGGAAAACCCGGAAAAACATTGGTAGGATCAGACAGTCATAGTTGCGCTGCAGGATCTTTAGGAATGTTAGCAATAGGTACAGGTGGGCTAGATGTAGCTGCCGCCATTGCAGGGAAACCCTATTTTGTAAAAATGCCAAGAATTTGGGGAGTAAAATTAACTGGAAAATTACCAGATTGGGTAAGCGCTAAAGATGTAATTCTGGAAATGTTGCGAAGACATGATGTTAAAGGAGGGGTTGGGAAAATAGTAGAATATTATGGGGAAGGGCTAAAACATTTGAGTGCCATGGACAGGCATGTAATAGCAAATATGGGAGCAGAGCTAGGAGCAACTACTACCGTTTTCCCAAGTGACGCTGAAACTAAGCGATTCCTTAAATCTCAAGACAGAGAAGAAGATTGGAGTGAACTTTTAGCTGATGAAGGTTGTGAATATGATCTTTATGAAGAAATTATTTTGGATGATCTTGTTCCTTTAATAGCATTGCCCACTAGTCCTGGAAATGTAGTTCCAGTAAGGGAAGTCGCTGGAAAGAAAATAAGTCAAGTGGTTTTAGGCTCTTCAGCCAATCCCGGTTTACGTGATTTCTGGATGGCAGGGGCCATTGTAAAAGATAAATTTGTAAATAACGATGTTTCTTTTGATGTGAATCCCACTTCAAGACAGACCATACAGAATATGATAGATAATAAAGCCTTTGGAAACCTTATTAAAGCAGGTGCTAGATTCCATCAATCTGGTTGTATGGGATGTATTGGAATGGGACAAGCTCCAGCATCAGACACTATCAGTTTGAGAACTATGCCTAGAAATTTCCCGAGTAGATCTGGAACCGAAGATGATCAGGTGCATCTATGTAGTCCTGAAACTGCTGCTGCCTCAGCATTAACAGGCGAAATTACAGATCCTCGAGATTTGGAAAAATTGTATAACATGACCTATCCAAAATACGTACAACCAGAATTGGAGATAATTAATAAAGAGATGTTAGTAGCACCTTTAGAAGATGGGTCTAAAATACAGTTGAAAAAAGGACCTAATATTAAAAGTTTACCACATATAGATTGTTTACAGGAAAATTATAACGTTCCTGTACTATTAAAAATGGGAGATAATGTTTCTACAGATGAGATCCTTAAAGCAGGAGCAGAGGTGCTGCCTTTTAGAAGTAATTTACCGGAGATCAGTAAATATTCGTTCACTGTAATAGATGATACTTTCTATGACAGAGCAATGCTAGCCAAAAATGAGCATGGTGGACATATTGTGGTTGCAAAAGAAAATTATGCCCAAGGATCTAGTCGGGAACATGCAGCCTTAGCACCTAAATATTTAGGACAAGTTGCAGTTTTAGCTAAAAGCTATGCAAGGATAGCCTGGCAAAATCTGGTAAATTTTGGTATTCTGCCTTTGGAATTTATAGATATAGCCGATTACGATAAAATTGATCAAGGAGACATGGTTTCATTTAAAAATCTGCCAAGCAATGTTTCCGAAAGAAAACAAATCCCGGTGATCATCAAGAAAAAAAATGGTGAGTTTATAGAGATCCCTAGCAAACATAGCTTAAGTGATAGACAGATAAGCATTTTATTAAAAGGTGGAATTATCAATGAGTTTAAGGAGAAACTTGATGAGAAAGAATTAAACTCATAAATTGAGAAATTACTAATCAAAAAAAAATAAGTCATGAAAATTGGGGTTATTGGAAGTGGAAATATTGGAGGAAATCTTGGCAAACATTGGGCAAAAGCAGGGCATGAAGTTTTATTTAGTTCAAGACATCCAGAGCAATTAAAAGATATAGTTAGAGAAGCAGGTGGAAATTCAAAAGCCGTTAGTATAGAGAAAGCATTTGAAGAAAATGCAGATGCTTATTTGCTGGCTGTTCCATTAATGCCATAGATAGATTATCTGAATTATATGCCGGAGAATATGGTGGAAAAGTGATTATAGATGCCACCAATCCTTATCCAGATAGGGATGGAGAAATGGCACAGGAGGTAAGAGATTCAAACTTTAATGCGTCTGAATATACCGCAATGAAATTTAATACAGCGAAAACCGCCAAAGCATTTAATACTATTTACGCAGATCATTTAAAAAATAAAGCCTTTAAGGAAACCGATAAACTGGCAGTTCCATATGCGGACCAAGATCAAGAAAGTAAAGAAATTACTAGAAAATTGATCGAAAATATAGAGTTTGAAGCAGTGTATGTAGGAGATCTAACCAAAACAAAGATCATGGATCCAGATAAAAAAATTTATGGGAAATCTGTGAACAGACTAGAGTTAGAAAAGTTAATCTCTTAAACAAATTATTCAAAACACTAAGTAATTAAGGGAAAAACTTAGTAAATGTAGGAGAAACATTCTTTAGTATTTATGAAAGAAGAAAAAGAAATTGCAAGAGATGATCAGAAACAAAAAAATATTGATTCTGAATTAAAAGATCATGAAGATTCTGGAGATAAAAGCGAAGCAAGTAAACACGGGGAAATTTTAAATGATCAGTTAGAAGAAGGAAAAGCTGTTTTTGGTAGCAGTCCTGGTTTTATTGCGTTATCCTCCTTTACGGCTGGATTAGAGATCGGTTTCAGTTTTTTGTTAATGTGCTCAGTGTATTCATTTTTTGATGGTAAACTTGCGGAAGATGTTATTTTTAAATTAATGACCTTTGTATATCCTGCGGGTTTTATAATGGTAATATTGGGAAGATCTTTACTTTTTACAGAGCAAACCTCTTTATTAAGTTTACCGGTGTTGAACAAAAAGCAATCTATATCTAATTTATTAAAGCTCTGGGGCTTAGTGATTTTCGGGAATCTTATTGGAGGTTGTGTTATGTCTTTACTCCTAATTTGGATTGGGCCGGCCTTGGGAATTTTCGACCTCTTGGCGGTAGAACGAATTGCACTACATGTTACAAAATTTTCAGCAGAAATAATTCTGGTAAGCGCAATTTTGGCGGGATGGTTAATGGGATTACTTTCTTGGTTATTGTCTTCTGCTAAAGATACTGTAAGTAGGATACTTTTAATAATTATGATCACTGGAATAATGGCTTTTACCAGTTTACACCATAGTATAGTTGGTAATGTTGAAGTTTTTGCAGGTCTATTAAGTTCAACAAAGATTACGCTCTCAGATTACCTGACTTTTGAAAGTATTGCGATATTAGGAAATGCAATTGGAGGAGTTGTTTTTGTTGCATTATTAAAATATCGTGCTTTTGTATATAATGTAGATTAAAAAGATATAACGAAAAAAAGGTCTGAAATAACTAAATTTCAAACCTTTTTTAAAATTATCTAATGAATTAATGTGTATTCATTTGGGCTTTGCGTTTAGAAAGTTGTCTATCTAGATCGCTTACCGTTTCAGCCATTGCAGCTTCGAACGATGTTTCATTAGATTCTGCAAATACTTGTGGACCGGGAACACTTAATTTTATATTGCAAATAAATCCTTTTGGATCCATACCATCTTGTTTTTTAAAGAAAACATCTGCACGAATTATCCAATCGTATTTATTTTCTAATTTATCTAATTTTTTCTGAGTTAATTCTTCTAATCGCTCACTTTTAGAAAGTTGAACAAATTGAAATATAGCTTCCATATTTTTATTTATTAGGGTTATTAATTACTCTCTAAGAAACCCAATTTCGTAAACTTAAACAAGCTTGCAGCCCAGAATTAGCAAAGATTTATGATAGGTTATATAGTTGAGATTCTCAGATTGAAATGTTCCCAAATGCTATAAGGGTGCATGTTATTTTGAGATTGAATAAATATCCTTTTTATTGGAAGTTCTTGGCATTATATCTCATCTCGAATTTCAAACAAAGTTTTAATTGTAAAAAATTATATCGAGTTTCTAATGATTTATTTTTGTAATGGTTTGAATAAAAACGCGGGTTATTTTTGGTTCCATTTGTTTTATTTCGTGGCGCAGGGAATCCATGGTTTTATCGGCTTCTTCCAGATTAAGGCTATTCTTGAGGTCAACATCCACAATTAAAAGGACACTATTAGGTCCAAAATGCATAATTTGAGGTAATCCCATATCAATTACATTTTCAGTTTTCTTCAAAATAGCTGCTATGATGGCAATTGTTTTGGGACTTGCGCTTTCCCCTAGCAATAAACCTTTAGTTTCATGAGACAAGAAAATTGCCACAATAAGTAATAAAAGACCAATAATTATAGAGGACCACCATCCATACATGGGTTTTCTAATTTTTGGGAAAGAAATATTCCAATTAATGCATTAAACAATCTTGCCACAGCAGCAGAATCCTCTATAATTATAGCAAAATTGGCCAGATCCTTGCTTTTGATAATATTTTAAATTAAACTTCCACCATCATGAGATTTAGTAAAGTTATTAAGAGCAATTATTAGGGATGTGCCCTCAAAAATAATAGCAGCGAATAACACATAATAATTCCACGTTGAATCTTCAATCACTTGCAGATCTTGCAACGCATGAATACCTTCATAAATCGCAAAACCGCCTCCTAAGGCAAAAATTAGAATACTTACAATAAAACTCCAGAAATAAATTTCCTTTTCATAGCCAAAAGGATGACTTTGATCTGTAGGTTTTTTTGCTTTTTTTATTCCTAAAAGGAGGAGCAAACCATTACCTGTGTCAATTAAGAAGTGAATACCTTCGGCTAACATGGCAGAACTTCCGGTAAAAAAAGAGGCAAAGAATTTAGAAACAGCAATCAATGCATTGGCAGCAATAGCACCATAAATTCCAACATTAGAATTTCCAGCCATCAACAAAAGATTAATTCTTTATTCAGTGGAAAATTACAATAAATCTGATAAAAGAAGGCTTAAAGGCTTCAACTTTAGAATTACTTTGACATTTTAAAAGTCTTTTTCCTTTCTCGTAAATAAAACCACCTTTTACTCAAAGAAATCAAATTTCGGAAAAATGAATTTTAAGCGAGAAGTTCTTTATCAACTTCAGTTTAAAATAACAATATATAAATCAGGAAAGGCGGTAATTTTTAGACTCTGAAGTTCTTAA
>JBBSVD010000058.1:0-14042 GCA_038233835.1 Flavobacteriales bacterium
CCTTGGCAAAAAAGGATACCATACTTTTATAAGAATTGTCGAAGAATTTTTTGGTGGCCGTATTCATAAATTGTTTTCTGTAGACCTCTTTAGAAACGGCAGGATAGTACTGATGGGTTTTTCCGAAAGCTTTGTGTGCTACATAACCTTTTTCTTCCAGATTTCTGATAATTGTAGAAACGGTATTGTAATGTAAATTCTCTTCGGTTAGTTCTGCTTGCACTTCTTTTACAAATGCTTTTTCAAGCGTCCATAAAATGTGCATGATCTCTTCTTCCTTATTGGTGAGCTTCTCCATTTTTTTTCTGAATTTTAGTAGTATTGCAAAAACATATTTCAAATATAACGATAAAAATAGTTATAAACCTATTTTTGTAGTTTGAAAAACATTCTATGCCAAGCTAAGAACTTTTTTTATCTTCGCATTAAAATGAAATAGATGAGTATACTTTACATATTAATTGGCTTTGTGTTATTGGTTGTAGGTGGGGAGTTTTTGGTGAGATCTTCAGTGGCAATTTCATTTAAATTCAATATATCTAAAATGATCATTGGCTTAACAGTGGTTTCTTTTGCTACATCGATGCCGGAGCTTTTAGTAAGTTTACAGGCTGCGTTGGCAGGCTTTTCAGATATAGCTTTGGGAAATGTAATAGGTTCTAATATTGCAAATATTGGACTGGTGTTAGGGATCACGGCAATTATTTCTCCTTTAATAATAGATAAGGATTTCTATAAATTTAATTGGCCAATAATGATGTTCTTCTCATTTGCACTGTATTTCTTTCTTTATACCGGCGGAAACATATCTAGATTAGAAGGGGCGGCATTATTTATTGGAATTATTATTTACGTGTTATTTTTAATTCAGCGTGCTAAGAAAAATAGAATACTGGTAGAGGGTGTGGATGATTCTTTACAGGTTGCTTCTGGGATTAAAATAACAATTTGGCTACTTATTGGTGGTGTTGCACTTTATGCAGGATCAGAATTTTTGGTGAGTGGTGCTGTAGATCTTGCTGAAATGATTGGAGTAAGTGAACGAGTGATTTCTGTGAGTATTATTGCCGTGGGAACCAGTGTTCCAGAATTGGCTGCTTCAGTTATAGCTGCATTAAAGCAAGAAAAAGCGATTTCCCTTGGAAATTTAATTGGATCCAATATATTTAATATTGCTTCAGTTTTAGGTATTACGGCGCTAATTCAGCCAATTTATTTGAAATCTGAAGAATTACTAACTAACGACATCTTTTGGATGATTGGTTTCTCTTTTATTTTGATCCCCTTGGCATTTCTTCCAAAAAAATTATGGATCTCCAGATATAAAGGAATCATTCTTTTTGTTTCCTATGTTATTTTTATAGGTTTGGCTTTTTTAAAATAATTTAGGGGTCAAATATTAAAAAAAGTTAAATTTAGGTTTTTTGACCCTAAAGTTTAGGGGGTGTATTCTGAAATAATGTATTTTTGCCGAGGTATTTAAAAAAATAACTCAATATGGCGATTTTAAGATTTCAAGCTTTAAAAGAAACTTTAAACAGAAAACCAGTAAAGATAGACGAGACCGATCGTAGATCTGAACTTTTTGGAAGAAATGTATTTAACGAAACGGTGATGAGACAATTCCTTACCAAGGAAGCTTATCAGAGTGTTAAAGATGCTACCCTTAAAGGCACCAAAATAAGTAGAGGTGTTGCAGATCATATTTCAACAGGAATGAAAGAATGGGCAATTTCCAAAGGAGTTACCCATTATACACACTGGTTTCAGCCATTAACCGGAGCTACTGCAGAAAAGCATGATGCTTTTTTTGAAACTATTGGTGATGGTTTGGCAATAGAAAAATTTGGTGGAACTCAGTTGGTTCAACAAGAACCAGATGCATCAAGTTTCCCACATGGAGGAATTAGAAATACTTTTGAAGCAAGAGGCTATACTGCATGGGACCCTACATCCCCTGCTTTTATATATGGAACTACTTTATGTATTCCAACCGTATATGTTTCTTATACAGGAGAAGCATTAGATTATAAAACACCACTTTTAAGAGCATTACACTCTGTGGATTCAGCTGCAACAGCAGTTTGTAAATATTTCGATAAAAATGTAACTAAGGTTATAGCTACATTAGGTTGGGAGCAAGAATATTTCTTGATAGATTCTGCTTTATATGCATCAAGACCAGATCTTCAGCTTTCAGGAAGAACATTATTAGGGCATTCTCCTGCAAAAGGTCAGCAATTAGACGATCATTATTTTGGTTCTATTCCAAGCAGAGCTTTGGCGTTTATGAGAGATCTTGAAATTGAATGTATGCTTTTAGGAATTCCTGTAAAGACAAGACATAATGAAGTTGCTCCAAATCAATTTGAATTAGCTCCTATTTTTGAAGAAGCAAACCTAGCGGTAGACCATAATTCCTTACTTATGGATCTTATGGATAAAGTTGGGGAAAGACACAATTTTAAAGTATTGTTCCATGAAAAGCCATTCAAGGGAATAAATGGAAGTGGAAAACATAATAACTGGTCTTTAAGTACAGATACGGGAACTAATTTGTTAAGTCCTGGTAGTACGCCAATGAAAAACCTTCAGTTTTTAACTTTCTTCATCAACACCATTAAAGCGGTTCACGATCACGAGGAATTGCTAAGAGCAACAATTGCAAGTGCATCTAACGATCATAGATTAGGAGCAAATGAAGCACCACCTGCAATTATTTCAGCATTTATTGGAAGTCAGCTTACAGAGGTCCTTGATGAATTGGAAAAAGTAACCGATGGAAAATTATCTCCACAGGAAAAAACAGATCTCAAATTAAATGTTGTTGGAAAGATCCCAGAGATCTTGTTAGACAATACAGATAGAAATAGAACTTCTCCTTTTGCCTTTACCGGGAATAAATTTGAGTTTAGGGCTGTTGGATCTACTGCTAACTGTGCAAATCCAATGACCGTTTTAAACACTATAGTTGCAAAACAACTAAAAGACTTTAAAAAGAGCGTAGATGCCTTGATAAAGGACGAAAAAATGAAGAAAGATGATGCCATTTTTAATGTGTTAAGAGAGTACATCAAGAAATCTAAGAAAATTAGATTTGAAGGTGATGGTTATGGGGAAGCTTGGCAACAAGAAGCTAAAAAACGTGGTTTAAGTAATAACAAAACTACTCCATTAGCTTTGAAAGCAAAGGTTTCTAAACAGACCATCGAATTGTATAAGGAGATGAAGGTGATGAATAAGCGAGAAGTAGAAGCTCGTTTTGAAATTGAATTGGAAGATTATTCCATGAGAATTCAAATTGAAGGTAGAATTCTAGGAGATATCGCAAAAAACCATGTGATCCCAACTTCAATTAGATATCAAAATGTACTTATCGAGAATGTTAGAGGTTTAAAAGAGATCTTTGAAAAAGATTTCAAAAAACACTCGAAAGAGCAAATAGGTATCATAACTGAAATTTCTGAACATATAGAAAACATCAGCGCAGATGTAAATGCAATGATCGAGGCTCGTAAAGAAGCAAATAAGATAGAAGATGCAGAAAAAAGAGCTTTTGCATATTGCGATAATGTGAAACCATTCTTCGAAGAAATCAGATATCATTGTGATAAGCTTGAATTATTAGTAGATGATGAAATTTGGCCATTAACAAAATATAGAGAATTGTTATTTACTAGATAAAACTTATAAATAATGAATACAAAACCACATTTTTCATAATAATTGAAAAATGTGGTTTTTTTATTTCCTTAGAATTAAAGAGGTCAAATCGGAATAAAAAATCAAAAGAATGTATCTTTGGAATCTCATAAAAATAGAGCTTCATGAGTCAGGAAATTAGTAAAAGATATGCCGGAAGAGGTGTTTCTGCAGGGAAAGAAGATGTGCATAATGCTATTAAAAATGTAGATAAAGGATTATTCCCTCAAGCATTTTGTAAAATAGTACCAGATTTTCTAACTGGTGATAAGGACTATTGCCTTATTATGCATGCAGATGGGGCGGGCACCAAGTCTTCCTTAGCTTATATGTATTGGAAAGAAACCGGAGATCTTTCAGTTTGGAAAGGTATTGCTCAGGATGCACTTATTATGAACATAGATGATCTGCTTTGCGTGGGAGCAGTAGATAACATTATGCTTTCTTCTACAATTGGAAGAAATAAGAACCTTATTCCCGGCGAAGTAATTTCGGCAATAATTAATGGGACAGAAGAGCTACTGAATGATCTAAAAGGTTTCGGAGTTGAAATTCATTCTACCGGTGGTGAAACTGCCGATGTGGGAGATCTTGTAAGGACTATTATTGTAGATTCTACTGTAACTGCCAGAATGAAGAAAAGTGAAGTGATAGATAATGCCAATATTAAGGATGGTGATGTCATTGTTGGTCTTGCCTCCTTTGGTCAAGCCAATTATGAAAAAGAGTATAATGGAGGAATGGGGAGCAACGGATTAACATCTGCAAGACACGATGTTTTCTCAAAAATTCTTGCTGAAAAATATCCTGAAAGTTTCGATAATAGTATCCCGGAAGATCTTATTTATTCTGGAACTAAAAGTTTAACTGGTGCTGTAGAGAATTCTTCCTTGGATGCTGGAAAATTGGTGTTATCACCAACCAGAACTTATGCGCCTATCATAAAAAAAATTCTTTCTAAATATTCAAATAAAGACATTCACGGAATGGTGCATTGCAGTGGAGGCGCCCAAACTAAGATCCTTCATTTCATAAAGGAACTTCATATCATAAAAGATAATCTTTTTAGTGTTCCGCCTTTATTTAAATTGATCCAGAAGGAAAGTAATACAGATTGGAAAGAAATGTATCAAGTGTTCAATATGGGTCATCGTATGGAGCTATATGTGGATCAGGAAATAGCCAAAGATATAATTGCGATCTCTAAATCTTTTAATGTGGAAGCACAAATTGTTGGAAGAGTAGAGGCTTCAGATAAAAAATCCTTGACAATTAAAAGTCCGTATGGAGATTTTGTTTATTAATTAGCAATTAAACAAATTTAAATTTATTAAGTTTAAAAAATCAAGACCTCGGGGCAGGCCAACGAGGTATGAATTGGAAAATATTTTTAAAAACTCGAGGCAAGCCCTGGGGAATTAAACCCTCAATGAGGGATTAAATATGCATTTTTTTAAGCTGTCAAAACCCTACATGAAGCTCAAACGCCATTTTTTAAAGATCTTTACTTTTATAGTAATAGTTGCAAACTTGGTAGTTATGCATTATTTCGAAGATTCTATAGAAAGATGGACAGGCTTTGCGACAATGGGGCTGTTTTTTTTAATTTTTCTTTCTCAATCATATTTTTTAAAAAGAGGCTTGTTGATTTTTAGTCTGCTTTTAATTTCTGATGCTTTACTAATAAATTATGAAGACCCTATTTTCAACGGACTTATATTTTTAGTTCGTGGCTCCGTCTTTCTTTTGCTTATGGCATTGATAATAAATAGGCTACGAGTTCTTAAAACGAATTTATTTCAAAAAATAGCTTTTACTATAGCAGTCTTATTAAATATCTATTTATTATACACTTTTGCAGATGTAATGTTTAAAGGGGAATACCTATCCTTATTCGATTTGTTATTTTATTTCTAC
The DNA here is from genome assembly GCA_038233835.1 of Flavobacteriales bacterium. Classification (GTDB taxonomy): domain Bacteria; phylum Bacteroidota; class Bacteroidia; order Flavobacteriales; family Flavobacteriaceae; genus Gillisia. The sequence goes on from JBBSVD010000058.1 coordinate 5,620, forward strand.
GGTATGGCTATTATAGCCTGTGTTATAGCTGCTGTTTGCTATAGCAACAGATACTCAAATAAACCTTCCTTAATATTTTTTGGGGCAATTTTAAGTTTAGTTTTTTCTGACCTTACTTATTTTATCGGATTTTATTTAGATTTTACTGTTTTTTTCATAGCAGAAAAAATATTTAATTTTTTAGGGATAGCATTATTACTTCATTTTATGAAGATTTTTGGCAAACAAGAGAAAATGAATTCTAATAAAATTTTAGGAAGTTAAGCATCGAAAATTATAATGTTTAATAGATAACAAATTTCAAAATATCTGAAATTGGGATTTTAAATTATTAAATTATATATTCCATAAATATTCAGAAAAGATAGCATAGTAATTCTTTTGGATAAGATTATTTTTGCTTCAGAATAACTAATACTGTACTCACCCTTCCTATGAAAAACCTCAAATTAATACTTATTGTAATTGGAGTATTTCTTTTGGTGATAAACTTCTATACAATATCTGAATATGGTTTGTATGAAAACAGGTGGTTGCGAATTATAGGCACTTCAATTTTATTTATAATTTTTGCAATTGGAGCCAAGAAAAAAGAACCCTTTCTTATAATTGCTTTTTCCTTACTTCTGATTTCCGATTTTCTACTGATAAAATATGAAGTCCCATGGATCAAAAAAATAACCTTTAGCTTAGTTCTTTTGGCATATTTATCACTTATAAAGCATATTAGACCCTACGTTCGTAATCTTGAAACCAATAATTTTCAAAAGGGAATATTTGTAGGGATTTTAGGGATCAATATTGTAATGTTATATTTACTAATAGATATGGTAGGTGATAAATGGGATGATGCGTGGCATATTTATCTTTTTTATCTATATGGAATGTCCATGATATTTATGGTAATTATGGGTTTTTCTTATAGTAATAGATATAGCAATAAATCTTCTTTTTATTTCCTTTGGGCGGTATTAGGCTTTGTAATATCAGACATTTCCGGATTTATGGCTTACTATTTAGGAGTTGGAGAATTTTATTATCCAGATAGATTATTTTACATAATTGGACTATTATGTTTAATTAAATTCTCCAGAATAGATAAAAATAAAGAAATGCTTCAATCTTACGAATTTCTTTAGCTGCTAATAACTAGGTTATAATAGTTATCGTTCACGCCAATATAATTGCTGAAATTAATGTAAATTTGCACCGAAAAATCATTTGAAAATTTATGATTGAGAAGTTGAATATAGTGAAGCAACGCTTTGATGAGGTGAATGATCTTATCATACAACCTGATATTATTTTAGATCAAAAGCGTTATGTAGAATTGAATAAGGAATATAAAGATTTGAAGGCACTAATGGAGGTGCGAGCAAGTTATATAGAATTATCAGATAACATCAAGGAATCTGAAGAGATCATAGCAGATGGTAGTGATCCTGAAATGACAGAGATGGCGAAGCTCCAAATGGATGAAGCTAAATCTCAGTTGCCAAAGTTGGATGAGAAGATCAGGATGATGCTTGTGCCAAAAGATCCGGAGGATGCAAAGAATGTGGTTATGGAAATTCGTGCAGGTACGGGAGGAGATGAAGCAAGTATCTTTGCGGGAGATCTTTATAAAATGTATAACAAATATGCCGAAAGCAGAGGCTGGAAAGCAAATATTGTAGATTATAATGAAGGTACTAACGGAGGCTTTAAAGAGATGATCTTTGAGATCTCTGGAGAAGATGTGTATGGTACCTTGAAGTTTGAGGCTGGGGTGCATCGTGTGCAAAGAGTTCCTCAAACAGAAACTCAAGGGCGTGTGCATACTTCTGCCGCTACTGTTATGGTATTACCGGAAGCAGAAGAGTTTGATGTAGAGATTAATCCTAAAGAAGTGAGAGTAGATTTCTTTTGTTCTTCAGGACCTGGAGGTCAATCTGTTAACACCACTTACTCAGCGGTTAGATTAACACACATCCCAACTGGTTTAGTAGCACAGTGTCAGGATCAAAAATCACAACATAAGAATAAAGAAAAGGCGTTTAGAGTATTGCGTTCCAGATTGTATGAAATGGAATTGGCTAAGAAATTGGCAGCAGATTCTGCAAAGCGTAATTCTATGGTTTCTAGTGGAGACAGAAGTGCCAAAATTAGAACTTATAACTATTCCCAGGGAAGGGTTACAGATCACAGAATTAATTTGACATTATATGATCTTGGGAATATTATAAATGGAGACATTCAAAAAATTGTAGACGAATTGCAATTGGTAGAAAATACCGAAAAGCTGAAGGAGAACAGCGATGCATTCTAGATATTGAAATAAAATTTCCCGCAACTCGCGGGATTTTTTATTTAGTTAATTTAGCATTTACTATTTAACTCATTCTTTATGAACATACAGGATCTTATAGCACAAATTCGAAAGAAAAAATCTTTTTTATGTATCGGCTTAGATACAGATATGGAAAAGATTCCCACTTATTTGCTTTCTGAAGAAGACTCAATATTTACTTTTAATAAAGCAATTATAGATGCTACTCATAACTTTGCTGTAGCCTATAAGCCAAATATCGCTTTTTACGAAGCGCATGGCCGCAAAGGTTGGAAATCGCTTTATAAGACCATAGAATATTTAAACCATAATTATCCTGAGATCTTTACCATTGCCGATGCAAAAAGAGGAGATATTGGAAATACCTCAAGCATGTATGCAAAGGCTTATTTTCAAGAGATGGCATTCGATTCTGTTACCGTGGCGCCATATATGGGAAGAGATTCTGTAGAACCATTTTTAGCTTTTAGAGATAAACACACTATTTTATTAGCACTAACTTCTAATAAAGGTGCAACAGATTTTCAGACTACTACCTGCGATGGTGTTGAGTTATATAAGAAAGTCTTGGAAACTTCTAAGACCTACGAGAACTCTGAGAATTTGATGTATGTAGTTGGTGCAACGCAAGCAGAATACTTAGCTGAAATTAGGCAGATAGTCCCAGATAGTTTTTTATTAGTTCCGGGAGTTGGAGCACAAGGCGGAAGTTTAGAGGAAGTTTGCAAATATGGGATGAATAAGGATATTGGATTATTGGTAAACTCTTCCAGAGCCATAATTTATGCTTCTACAACTTCTAATTTTGCTGAAATTGCTGCGGCTAAAGCAGAATCTCTGCAAAGAGAAATGGCACTTCAAATGGCAAATTTTAATTCATAAGAAAAATAATTTAGGGGAATGGAATTTATAGACCAGATAGGTAGGAAAATAGATATTTCTAAACCTGTGAAAAAGATCGTTTCTTTAGTTCCTAGTTTAACTGAACTCATTGTCTATTTAGGATTGGAGGCGGAGTTGGTAGGCCTAACAAAATTTTGTGTGCATCCTGAAGATCTAAAAAAATCAAAAAAAATAGTTGGGGGAACAAAAAAGGTAAATATTCAAAAAATTCATGATCTAAATCCAGATATAATACTCTGTAATAAGGAAGAGAATACCTTGGAGATGGTTATGGATTTAGAAAAATTCGCTCAAGTTCATGTTTCTAATGTTATCACTTTTGAAGATTCTTTGGAGCTTATAACAGAATATGGATTATTGTTTAATAAAGAAGAAAATGCAACCGAATTGGTTTCAGAATTATCTCAAAAGAAGAAGTCTTTTCAACATAATATTTCTGAAACCAAATTAAAGGTAGGATATTTTATATGGAGAGAACCTTGGATGGTGGTTGGTGCAAATACCTTTATTAATTCTATGATAGAATTGAATGGCTGGAAAAATTGCTTTATAAAAGAAGAAGGCAGATATCCGGAAATAAATATCAATAATTTAAAAGGATTGGATCTAGATCTAATTTTGTTGTCATCAGAACCTTTTCCTTTTAAACAAAAACATATTGCAGAAATTAGTAATTATTCCAAAGCTCGTATAGAAATTGTAAATGGAGAATTCTTTAGCTGGTATGGCTCAAGAAGCCTTTTAACATTCGATTATTTCGAAAAATTCCAGAATTATTTATCAATTCCTTTATAATTCATTCTTCTTAATTGTGCTAAAATTTTTCTTGCCCTAGCATTAATCTTATCGCTTTTGTCCTTATTAATCAAAGCAATCTTAAAAGATCTATTCATTAACTCGGTGTATTTTTGGCAAAGGCGTTCTTCTTCAGTTTTAAATAGGGATATAGCAATCATCATTCATTCAGCATTAATAGTAATGCAAATATAATTGACGGTATTATTAAATTTTATTAAGTTGAGGTTAAATTAATTGTAAAATAAAATTTAGGAACTAATGAGATTATAACCTTAATCTTGTAGTCCAAACACCCTTCTTAAAAGATCTGTAGTTCTGGCTGCAAAATTATTTCTAATATCTTTTTCTTCAACAGCTATCATTTTAAAAACTCCATTTAATGCCTCTTTGGTAACATAATCAGGCAGATCGGGATTAACTTTATTGGTAAGAGGAATTGAATTATAGCTATTTATAATATTAGACCAAACCTCTGTTGCACCAACCTTGTTAAGTGAATTGGTGATCACAGGATTGAATTTTGAATATAATTGAGTTTCTGTTTTCTGATTTAAATAAGTAGTAGCAGCAGTATTGTTGCCTAATAATATATTTCTTGCGTCATTAAAAGTGATCTCTTTTACCGCAGTTATAAATATAGGTGTCGCTTCCTTAACAGCATCTTCTGCAGCTCTATTCAGCACTTTTAAACCTTCATCTGCTAAAGAGCCTAATCCAACATCTCTCAAAGTCTTGTCCACTTTCTGAAGTTCTGCAGGTAAAACAATTCGAACTAATTCATTTTTGAAAAATCCGTCTTCCTTTGTAAGCTTAGTTACTTGTTTGTCAATTCCAAAGTCTAATGCTTGTCTTAATCCAGAAGCTATTTCAACATTGGAAATGCCATATTCTCCACCGGGAAGTTGCGTTGCAATTCCTTGTAATTCTGCACATCCAAAAAAAAAAGGAATAAATAAAAGAATGTATAATTTTTTCATGATTAATTTTTTCTAAAAGTATACAATAAATATTCCAAAAAACTTCTTTAAATAACGAGAGCGCTTTTTTCATTTTTCCGAATTCCTTAAAATTGGATCAAACAAGGATATTTCCTTTCGAATTTAGTAAATTGCATCTCCAAAAATTAAGAATAACAATGCAAGATCAAACTCCTTATATCCCTACGAATAAAATTAGAATAGTAACAGCAGCCTCTCTTTTTGATGGTCATGATGCCGCAATAAATATTATGCGCCGTATCATTCAGACTACTGGAGTAGAGGTAATTCACCTAGGCCATGACCGCAGTGTAGAAGAAGTAGTGAATTGCGCCATACAGGAAGATGCAAATGCAATTGCAATGACTTCTTACCAAGGTGGACATAATGAGTATTTTAAATACATGTATGATCTTTTAAAAGAAAAAGGGGCAGAGCATATAAAGATCTTTGGTGGTGGAGGTGGAGTGATCCTACCTTCAGAAATTAAAGAGCTTATGGATTATGGAATAACTCGTATATATGCTCCAGATGATGGACGAGAAATGGGTTTGCAAGGGATGATCAATGATCTTGTAAAAACTGCAGATACTCCAACTCCTGCCTTAGAAAATGCTGATAAAACACAAAGTCTTCTACAGGATAAAAACAGTAATACAATTGCAAGATTAATTTCTTTGGCTGAAAACAGGCATGAAGATTTTGAAAAAGCTTTCAATAAAATAGAACTAAACGGTAAAAGAACTCCTGTTCTGGGAATTACAGGAACTGGTGGATCTGGGAAATCATCCTTGGTTGATGAATTGGTGAGACGATTTTTAATAGACTTTCCTGAGAAGACAATAGGAATTATATCTGTAGATCCTTCTAAACGCAAAACTGGTGGTGCTTTACTAGGAGATAGAATCCGAATGAATGCTATTAACGACTCTCGTGTTTATATGCGTTCCTTAGCAACCAGACAATCTAACCTGGCACTGTCCAAATATGTTTCTGAAGCGGTAGAGGTGCTTAAAGCTGCAGCTTTCGATCTTATTATTTTGGAAACTTCAGGAATTGGACAATCTGATACCGAAATTTTAGAACATTCTGATGCTTCTTTATACGTAATGACACCAGAGTTTGGAGCAGCTACTCAGCTAGAAAAGATTGACATGTTGGATTTTGCAGATCTGGTAGCCATCAACAAATTCGATAAGCGAGGAGCTCTAGATGCCCTTCGTGATGTTAAAAAACAATATCAGCGTAATCATGGCTTATGGCATGACGATCCTGAAACACTTCCTGTATATGGTACTATTGCTTCCCAGTTCAACGATCCGGGAATGAATACGCTGTATAGAAAGTTGATGAATAAAGTTGATGAAAAAACAGAAGCCAACTTATCTTCCACTTTTCATATCAACGAAGATAAAAGTGAAAAGATCTATGTGATCCCTCCAAGTAGGGTGAGATATCTTTCTGAAATTTCCGAAAATAACAGGAAATATGATGAGACAGCAGGCACTCAGCAGGAAGTTGCACAAAAGCTTTATGGGATCTATAAAACCATAGGTTCTGTTGCCAATGTAAGTTCGACTGAAACAGAGAAGTCTTCTTTAGATAAACATGGTGTAGATACCGATAAGATTCTACAAGATAACAAAGACGAAAAAAATCAGGATTTCATAAAACTTCTTATCGCTGAATTTGATCGCGTTAAATTAAATCTTGATCCATATAACTGGGAAATTATCACCGGTTGGGAAGACAAAGTAAATAAATATAAAGAGCCGATATATTCATTTAAGGTAAGAGATAAGGAAATTAGGATAGAAACGCATACCGAATCTTTATCCCACACTCAAATTCCGATGATCTCTTTACCAAAATATCAAGCTTGGGGAGATATCTTGAAATGGTGTTTGCAAGAAAATGTACCGGGAGAGTTTCCATATACTGCGGGATTATATCCTTTTAAAAGAGCCGGAGAAGATCCTTCCCGAATGTTTGCTGGAGAAGGCGGACCAGAAAGAACAAATAGACGTTTTCATTATGTAAGTGCGGGATTACCGGCAAAGAGACTTTCTACAGCCTTCGATTCTGTTACACTATACGGAAATGATCCAGATTTAAGACCAGATATTTACGGAAAAATAGGAAACGCAGGAGTTTCGATTTGCTGTTTGGACGATGCTAAAAAATTATACTCTGGCTTCGATCTGGCAGATCCTATGACCTCTGTTAGTATGACCATTAATGGACCTGCTCCAATGTTATTAGGATTCTTTATGAATGCTGCGATCGATCAGCAAAGTGAAAAATATATCGTAGAAAATGAGCTTCAGGATGAGGTAGAAGAGAAGATCAAGAAGATATATAAGGATAAAAAAATAGATCGCCCTGCATATCAAGGCCCGCTTCCAGAAGGAAATAACGGCTTGGGATTAATGTTATTGGGCGTAACCGGAGACTTGGTGCTTCCAGCAGATGTTTATGCTAAGATCAAAAAAGATACGTTGAATGTTGTTCGTGGAACTGTACAAGCAGATATTTTAAAAGAAGATCAGGCTCAAAATACGTGTATCTTTTCTACGGAATATGCATTGAGACTGATGGGAGATGTACAGGAATATTTTATTGAAGAGCAAGTAAGAAACTTTTATTCTGTTTCCATTTCTGGATATCATATAGCTGAAGCAGGAGCAAATCCTGTAACTCAGTTAGCATTAACCTTGGCTAACGGATTTACCTATGTAGAGTACTACCTGAGTCGCGGGATGGATATCAATAAATTTGGGCCAAACCTTTCATTCTTTTTCTCTAACGGAGTAGATCCTGAATATGCCGTGATTGGTAGAGTTGCCAGAAAAATCTGGGCAAAAGCGATGAAGTATAAGTACGGAGCAAATTCAAGAGCTCAAATGTTGAAATATCACATCCAGACTTCCGGACGTTCTTTACATGCGCAGGAAATAGATTTCAATGATATCAGAACTACGCTTCAGGCACTTTATGCTATCTATGATAACTGTAACTCCTTGCATACAAATGCATACGATGAGGCTATTACAACGCCTACAGAGGCTTCAGTAAGAAGAGCGATGGCTATACAGCTAATTATCAATAAAGAGTTAGGTCTTACCAAGAACGAAAACCCAATTCAGGGAGCATTTATCATAGAAGAGTTAACAGATCTTGTGGAAGAAGCTGTTCTTTTAGAATTCGACAGAATTACGGAAAGAGGTGGAGTTTTAGGAGCAATGGAAACGATGTATCAGAGAAGTAAAATTCAGGAAGAAAGCTTGTATTATGAAACTTTGAAGCATAACGGGAAATTTCCAATTATCGGAGTGAATACTTTTTTAAGTTCTACTGGTTCTCCAACAGTAACTCCGGGAGAGGTTATTAGAGCTACGGAGGAAGAGAAGCAATAC
>JBBSVD010000059.1:0-13632 GCA_038233835.1 Flavobacteriales bacterium
GAAGAATTGTTCTATTGGTTGGTATACTCACAAATGAACAGGTTTGCATATTTAGGTTGGAAAACTATTTTTATAATCCTCTAAAATCCGATATGCGCTATAGGATGGTGAATAAATATCCATCGGCCATGCTACATTTCCCAGACTTGTATGTAAAATATTAGCGAATTTTATTTTTGCTAATCCGCTTATTGCCGCCACGTCAAAATGTTCGACCTCACCCTTGTTCAAAGCTAATTGAATTTGATGCCGATGTAAATTTTGTGAATTATGAAGAGAGGATTACAGAAAATAAAGATCTCAGGGATTAGGTATTTTCGTTTTATGGTGGTTTTTATTCTCCGGTTAACCAATGTGGAATTTGGCGAATAAAGGGTAGTGATCTGATCTAACTTTGGGTAAGAGTTTATAATTCTAAAAACTTAACTTTTTCTAAAAAAAAGAATGATCTAAAGGTCACTTTCTATTCGTAGATCTCATATCACGTAACAAATGTGGTTTATAATCCACGTCCTAATCTACCATCCTTCATATTACACAAGAGCTGAAGAAAAGTGGGGTAAAGTAGCAGAAAACATATTTAAAATGTCGTCCAAGCGTAGGAATACAATTGTTGAAATATCAGATATTCCTGCCTTGATAACAACTCTGCGCTTTCAGCAAAGTAATAAAAAGAAACTGGGCTCTCATTTTCTAATCAATGCTAAACCCCTCCAAATTTTGGTTAAAGTCCTGTTATTTAGAAATTCATTAACGGAATTCCTGATTTAAATATTTGATATTTATAGGAAATAATCAATGTAAAAAATTATATAATATGAATCACAATATTAGAGAAGCAGCTAAAACTGGAGCCAAATTATGGGCTGCTAAAAAAGGTTTGGGATTAACCGGAAGTTTCTTAAAATGGGGGCTGTTTGCTGGTGCTGGGTATCTCGTTTATACTCTTTTTAGAGACCATAAAGATGAAATTACAGATGAATTTGATGAAATGACTTCCGATTATTAGATAAAAGACCAAGTTTATAACGGATTTTTGAGGTAGTTTAAAAATTAGATTTGTTCATGATTTTTGAGCAAGTGTAAATTTTAAACTACCTTTTTTATCACTAAAAATAATTTTCCTCCTAGCCTTTAAGATTATTTTATGCATAATAATTAATTCCGGCGTATTTTAATATATCCTCTAAGATTCAATCAATATTCAATTGATTAGCATTTTAAAATTATATGCATTTGACTCCTGACCTTTATCAGTTAATTTGAAATTTCGCAAATAAAGGGAAGTGATCTGAGCCTATTTTGGATAATCTTTTAAAGTCGATGACTGCGATTCCTTCAGAAACAAAGAAATGATCTAAGGGCCATCTCATGATCATGGATTGTGCATCGAATGTATTATAAAGGCCCCGACCTATTCTTACATCTTTTAAATTTCCATTACGCTCAAAAAGCCGAGAAGTATTAGACCAAGACACATCGTTGAAATCTCCTGCAACAATAGTGGGTCTTTCATTTTTAGAAACCAGTTTTCCTATTTTAGCCAGAGCGACTTCACTTTGAGATTCATTTCCATTTTTCCCAATATTTTCCGGGTATTTATCACTTGGGAAAGGAGCCACTGGATGTACTCCATGAAAGCTAAAAGAATCTTCAGAGGATAAGTTAACTATTGTATTAAACGATGGGACTTTAGAATGATTAAGAAATTGAATTTCTGTTTCGCTCAATCGATATTTTGAATAGAGGGCCATTCCGTAGGCATTGTCCAGAGGGTATTCTATAAAATAGGGATAATCTTTTTTTAATTGTTGAAGCTCTGCTACCCACCATTTGTTTACTTCCATCGTCAAAATTAGATCTGGATTTGTAGATTTTATTACTTCTAATAAATTTGAAGAATTCCTGTTGGTCATAAGAACATTACTCAAAAGTATCCCAACACTTTTTCCAGATTCCACTTGAGAAACATCAACAGATGGAACAGCTTTTTCTCCCAATAAATAGGAAGAGATGAAGCTGAAATGAATAAATATAGTTGCTAGAAGTCCTATGGTGAGGGCTATAGATGGCAGCTTCCATTTTCTATTTAAAATAACAAATAGAATAAGCATTAAAATGCTTGCGATGAATTGTTGCAGGCGCGGAAAATCCAAAACTTTCAAATACCACTTAGGGATATTATATATCAAGGATAGCAAACTTGCAATTATCAATAAAAAACTAATTCCTATAATAATGTAAAAGGTGACTTTTTTGAATATATTTTGGCTTCTATCCATCAATTAGCTGTTAAATTGAATATTAATATAAGGGACATATTTTTATTCCAACTAGTACATTATTATTTGTATTTCAGTTTTAACTAATAGTAGCAATCAAATTCCCATTCTCAATAGTTTTAGCATAAATTTTAAGCATTCTTGTAGAACCTGAAGAATTTTGAGGTCCACGTAAAACCTCACCACTCGTGTTGTAAGTAGCAGCATGCAACTGACATTGAATTCTGTTGTCATTCACTCTCCAAACAAGTGCTCCTCCTTGATGAGGGCAAATAGATTCTGTAGCTATAAACGAGCTAGCCATATCGCCTTCGGCAATTCTAAAGAAAAGAACTCCGCCAGAGGTTTTCTGATCTCCAACATTTGGCATACTAGAAAGTGCAACAGATACTTTTGTACCAGCAGTAGGAGTAGGGGTTGGCGGACGAGGAGTACCATCGGGATTATCCTCACTTGTACTACAACTCACCATGCAAGAACCCGCGCAAACTAAAATTAAACCTCCGCTTAGAGTGTTTAGAAAATCGTTTCTTTTCATAATGTTAGATATAATGCTTAGTTATTGATTAATTAACACGTTTAAGGTATTAAATAAAAATAAGCAAACATTCAAAATTTTGACTGTTAACTTCAATTTTTTATATCTTATAAGCGTGTATCATAATTATATACGAGAGAAAACCTTAATAGGTTGTGAAATTAGTAGAGTTTTGTTCTGAAAGGAGGAAACCTTTTTTTTATTAATTAAAAAGAGATCAATTCTTTGTACTCCCAAACTTTATAGATAAACAGAAGCAAAAAAGCAAAAGCAATTACAAACTCCATAAAACTTGAAGCCAAAAAGCCCAGAAAAGAGCCAAACGCAGCTTTTAATGCGGATCGAGAATTACTTTTATTTATAATTTCTCCTATAAACGCCCCAACAAAAGGTCCTATTAAAACTCCGAATGGAATTGGAGCAATTAAACCTATTACTAAGCCGATAGTTGCTCCAATCATACCAGATCTACTTCCTCCGAATCGCTTTGTGCCCATTGCAGGGATCATGAGATTTAATATATAAATAAAAACAGCTATAACGAGTGTGATGCCTAATAACCAATAGTTCATTGGGATGGATGGGGCAAGGTGTAAAACTAGTAAGCCTAACCAACTTACGGGAACTCCGGGTAATACAGGCAGGAAACTGCCAAAAAGCCCAACGATCATTAAAAGAGCACCAATAACAATTAACAGAAGATCCATACCAAAATTATTTTTTAGCTAAAATATCAAAATAATTAAAACTTTAAACTAAATTGTTAGTTGTAACTAATCAATTAGTTTATATTAGCTAAATAATATCCAATCAAAATGAAACAACTTACCAAGGCCGAAGAAGAGATCATGCAAGTACTATGGCAGCTTACAGAAGCAAATGTCGCAGGAATTATTGAAGAACTGCCAGAACCTAAACCCGCCTATAATACGGTATCTACTATTGTTAGAATTCTTGAATCTAAAGAATTTGTTGATCATAGAAAGGAAGGAAAGGGGTATATCTATTTTCCACTGGTTGCCAAAGAAACCTATAGCAACCAAAGCATGAATAAATTGATGGATAATTATTTTAATGGCTCTTTTAAAAGCATGGTTTCCTTTTTCGTGAAGAAAAATGATCTGGATACCAAAGAGCTGGAAGCTATTTTAAAAGAAATTAATAAAGACACCTAATATGCAATCTTACATTATACAAGTCATATTATTTCAACTGGCATTTTTGTTGGTTTATGAATTCTTGCTGAAGAGGGAAACTTTTTTCAATTATAATCGTGCTTACTTATTAATTACACCTGTGTTGGCATTTTTGCTGCCAATAATTAATATAGAAATGTTATCTGGTATAGTACCACAGGAATCTGTGTCCTCTATTTCCAGATTTTGGCTCCCCGAAGTTTACGTGAGTGCTCAAAACATACAACAACTTCCTGAACTAGTATTGTCTGAGAAAAGTCGTTCTACAAATTGGTTAGCCATTGTTTATGGTATTGGCGCAATTGCAAGCATAGGAATTCTTGGGAAAAAGTTTTTCAACTTATTGCAATTGTTCAAGTTTAATGTTCTTTCAGAAGTAAAAAGCTACAAAATTATAGAGATTCCTTCCTCTAATGTTGCCTGCACTTTTAATAAAACTATTTTCTTAGGTCAAGATTTAAGTAAAATCGAAAGAGATCAAATTATTAAACACGAACTAATTCATGTTCAGCAAAAACACAGTTATGATCTGGTATTTTTTGAAATTCTTAAAATCCTTTTTTGGTTTAACCCACTTATTTATATCTACCAAAATAAAATAGCTGCTTTGCACGAATTTATTGCAGATTCCAATGTAATAAAAACAATAGAGAAGCGAAGTTATTATGAGCAATTATTGAATACCGCTTTTAACACACAAAATATTTCATTCATCAATCAATTTTTTAATCATTCATTAATCAAAAAACGAATAATTATGTTACAAAAATCAAAATCTAAAACAATCGCGAAATTCAAGTATCTGGTAATTTTTCCATTATTGCTGGTCATGCTAACTTATGTTTCATGCTCTGAACAGGAGGATTCAAAATTTAGCATTACAAATTCTGTAGTAATTGAAAATGATAATGTTACTCTCAAAGTAAAAGACTTACAGAATTTAACTGAACAAGAAAAGGAGAAAATGGATATGTATATTTCTGAAATTGCTTCTGGAAGCAACTATAAATCCTTAAAGATAATTGATGGCGAAAAATCTATTACAATTGGACCTTCAGGAAACATGAAAGTAGATAGACTAAACAATAAAAGTTCAGATATATTAAATAATGTTGATGTTCCTTTTGGAGTAATAGAAGAAGTGCCACTATATCCCGGTTGTGAGAACTTAGCCAGTAATGAAGAACAGAAAAAATGTATGAGCAATAAAATCAGCGATTTTGTTGGCGCAAACTTTGACACTAATATTGGAAAAGCTCTTAATTTAACTGGAGTAAATAGGGTAATTGTTCAATTTAAAATAGATGAAAATGGAAATGTTGTAGATGTGAAATCGAGCGCTCCGCATCCAAAATTAGAGGAAGAAGCAAAAAGAGTTATTAATGCTTTACCAAAAATGACTCCTGGAGAACAAAATGGAAAAGCCGTTGGTGTTATTTATTCACTTCCGATTGTATTTCAGGTAAATGAATAAAATAAATTTGTTAATTATGTTGTTAGTTTTTAAAGTCGGGGCGCAAACTCCGACTTTAACTATTACAGATAGTTTGTATGCGGTAGGAAATTATTCTGAAGCTATTCAGCAATTAGAGGATATTCCAGATCCAAGTGAGGTCATTTACTCCAGTTTGGCGAAATCTTATTTAGCCGTGGGAAACCTTTCTTCAGCTTTAAGGAATTATAAAAAGGTACTGATCGAAAATCCAAATAAGGTTTTAACCATCGTAGATTACGGAGAAACCTTAGTTAGAGCAGGTAAATTAAAATCTGCGGACAGCTTATTTCAAAAATTGATCAACAAACACCCCAAAACCGCTTCTTTTCAATTTCAGCTAGGCGAGATCAAAGAAAAACATAAGGATAGTACTTATTTGGATTATTATTAGAAAACTGTTTTATTGGATTCTACCTATCAGCAAGCATTATATAAACTATCGAAAAATGCATTAAGTCTAAGAGATTTTACTACTTCAGAAAAATTGGCGCTTCAAGGTTTAAGTGCCAATCCAAATAATGCGTCGCTGCTTTCTATTCTTGCACAAACTTATTTTAATGTGAATTCTTATGTCTTGGCAATTCAACCTTTTAAAAAACCATTGGAATTAGGACTGGGAAATGAATTTGTTCATTCTAAACTTGGATTTTGTTACTACCATCAGCAATCTAATATTGATTAAGCAATAACTCAGTATGAACTGGCATTAACCTATGAGGATGGAAATTCTGATACGCATTATAATCTCGGAAAATTATATGCAAAACTTGAAGATCTTAAAATATCTGAAACTCATTTGCTCAAGGCCATACTTATAAAGAAGCAACCTGTAGATTCAGAATTCCTAAGTCTTGCTTTAACCTATAAGCTTCAGAAAGGCCATCAAAAATCATATGAATATTGCACTAAGGCTTTACAGGAAAATTCTAATAGTGAAAGAGCTTTATATGAAATGGTGGTTGCAGCAGATAACTATTTTAAGGATCAAAAAACCGTGCTAAATCATTATCAGGCCTACTTAAATAGGTATCAAGAGGCTGGAGATAGTAACTTGGTTTATCTCGCAAAATCGAGAATGAGTGATATAAAAGAGGAATTACATCTAAAAGGGGAATAGTTTTCCTTAAGCTGCTTAATTTCACTATTTTTGACATTCAAAAGTCTAGATAGTTAGCTGCATGAGAAAACCATTACTCCTATTACTTTTACTTATTCTAACAAATTGCAAGGATTTTGAAACAAAGAAAATCACATCAGAAGAAGTATTGTATCAGGAATCTAGATCTTTAAATTGGAAAGAGGTAGATGAATATCCTGCTTTCGAAAATTGTAAATCTATCAAAGAAATAGAAAAGGCTCGAAATTGCTTTGAGACCACCGTTGCCAATTTTATTTACGCCTATTTAATCAAGAAACAACCAATTGTAACGCAGTCTATAGATGATACACTTTTTTTATACCTGGAGATCTCCAAATCCGGGAAGCCAATTGTAGATTCGGTTAGCGTAGATACTTTAATTACCAATCAGCTACCAGAATTAGAATTATGGATAAAGCAAAGTGTAGACTCCTTACCTAAAATTTATCCGGCTATAAAAAGAGGCGTTCCAGTTTCCAGTGTTTTTAAAATGCCTATTCTTATTAAGGCGGAGTAGTTTTGCAATAAACATTAAACAATTAACAATTAACAATTAGCAATTAAAATTGAAGGGTGAAGGGTGAATGGTGAAGTGTGAAGAGTGAAGAATGAAGAGTGAAGAGTGATGTGTGAATAGTGAAGGGTGACTTCCTATATTTCGATTTCTCCATATAGGCTAAAGTTGAGAGGCGTTCTTTTATTTCTTAAATCTTCTGCCTTTCCATTCGAATTCAGTAAATAAAGATATTATTGCAACAATTGTGGCGAAAAAGGGATAAACGAGACTACACCATAAATAATGACTCAATAGGTATTTCTTTCTGAAGAATTCTGCAGAGAAATATAACAAGCCAAGATCTACCATAAATTTTAGAGTAAAACTAAATAGCAACCACTGATAAGGTATTAACTCTAATAAAGTGAATAGTAAGCCAAAGAGTAACAAAAGGTTCATTAAAAAGACGCAGATTCCAATAAGTTTGGGAAGAAGCGCCGTATAGGCTGATGTTTTTGATGCCCATCTTATTCTTTGAGAGAATAACTGACCTAGAGAGCCTTGAGGTTTGGTATAGACAATGGCTTTCTCCGATTTTAGAAATGCCGTTGGAAACTTTAGTTCGTTGAATTTTTGAAGCAAGAACACATCGTCCCCGCTAGAAATATCGCTATTCCCATCGAAACCTGAAGCTTCATAAAATGCCTTTCTTTCATAGCACATATTTGCGCCATTACACATAAATGCACGTTTCAGTCCGAATCCACTTATTCCAGCTGCTTGCAGACTCATAAAATCCAGTTCTTGAAAGGCGATGAGGTAATTTAAAAACCGGTCTTTTGTACTAATTGCTCTAAAAAAGCTAACAGGCGCAGCAATCAATTTTGCTTTGGTCTTTAAGATGCATTCATTATAAAGTTGTAACCAAGAAGATGGAACTGCACAATCGGCGTCGGTGGTTAGAATATAATCGAATCTAGCTAATGCAATTGCTGTTGTAATTGCATCCTTCTTTGGAGAATTGGTTTGCCTGTTGTTATTTATTATTGAAAAAAGGATCTCCGGATGGTTTCGTTTAAAATGAAAACAGGCTTGGATAGATTTATCTTCAGATTCATCATTCACCAAAATGATCTCAAAATGTGAGTTAGGATAATCTAAACTAGAAAGACTAAGTAACAGCTCGGGTAAATTTTCAGCTTCATTCCTAAAAGGAACAATAATAGAAAATTTAGATTGTTGTGCTAAACCTTCACTTTTAAATTCCTTTACAGACTTCCATCCGAGCATCAGCGCAAGCATCAGCAGGAAGT
Organism: Flavobacteriales bacterium; assembly: GCA_038233835.1. GTDB lineage: Bacteria > Bacteroidota > Bacteroidia > Flavobacteriales > Flavobacteriaceae > Gillisia. Next base: position 8,459 of record JBBSVD010000059.1, read on the forward strand.
ATGAGATAGTTATTAATGCAAGAAAGATGATAAAGAATTGCATAGATTCAGAAATGCGAATTAAGGAATTGCTAAATAGAATTATGTAGCTTTGTAAAGCCCAATCAAAAGTAATCAAACTATTAAATATGGGTGATAGCTAAAGACTTTCCGCTTTTGAAAACAGAACGAATAATTTTAGGAATAGATCCCGGAACCACTATTATGGGTTTTGGTTTGATCAAGGTGGTGAATAAAAAGATGGAATTCTTGCAGCTTAATGAATTACTGCTTCAAAAATATAGCGATCCCTATATTAAATTGAAACTGATCTTTGAGCGTACTGTAGAATTAATAGACACTTTTCATCCAGATGAAATTGCAATTGAAGCTCCGTTTTTTGGTAAGAATGTACAATCTATGCTTAAACTTGGGAGAGCTCAGGGTGTTGCTATGGCTGCCGGATTATCAAGAGAAGTTCCAATTACAGAATATTTGCCCAAAAAGATAAAAATGGCAATCACCGGAAACGGAAACGCCAGCAAGGAGCAAGTTGCTAAAATGCTTCAAAGTTTATTGGGACTTAAAGAATTACCAAAGAACTTAGATTCGACAGATGGATTGGCAGCAGCAGTTTGCCATTTCTATAATACAGGAAAAGTAGAGATTGGTAAAAGTTATACCGGTTGGAATTCCTTTGTTAAGCAAAATCCAGGGAAACTGAAAAAACAATAAACAATTTATAGTGAGTAGTGAGGAGTATGTAGTGAGAAGTGGTGAGAAATTATATAGCTTACAAGGAAAGCTTAGAGGTTAAATATTGGTTGTCACCTCTGAAGGACTCGGAATATTTGGATTTTAATATTTTTAAAGATGCACACGAAAAAGCTGATGAACTATCCAAAATAATGTTCTCAATTTTAAAAACAACTAGAATAAGAAAATGATAATTGTTTAATGTTAATTGATAATTGTAAGAAATGTCTTCTATATATATTCATATTCCTTTTTGTAAACAAGCATGTCATTATTGCGACTTCCATTTCTCTACTTCAATTAAAAAAAATGGAGAACTGGTAGCTATGTTATGTGAGGAAATAAAACTTCGGAAAGGGGAGTTGGATTCGTCGAAAATTGAAACCATCTATTTTGGAGGAGGAACTCCATCATTGCTTTCTTCCGAAGAATTACGGCAAATATTTCATTCGATAAATTCTAATTTTGTAGTATCTAAAGATGCAGAGATCACTTTGGAAGCCAATCCAGACGATCTTTCAGAAGAAAAACTTCAGATTTTTAAAGATGCGGGAATCAACAGGTTGAGTATTGGAGTACAGTCTTTCTTTGAAGAGGATCTTCAGATAATGAATCGCGCTCACAATGCTACAGAAGCACTGGAAAGTATTAAATTGGCAAAGCAGTGTTTCGATAATATTTCAATCGATCTTATTTATGGAATCCCGGAAATGAGCAATGAGCGTTGGAAGAAAAATATTGAGATTGCACTTGATCTTGGTCTTCCACATTTTTCCTGTTATGCATTAACAATAGAACCTAACACGGCTTTAAAGAAGATGATAGAAAAGGGTAAAATAAAGCCAGTGGATGATGATGCCGCCAGAGCGCATTTCGATATTTTAACTGCTACGCTTAAAGCCCATGGATACATTCAATACGAGTTTTCCAATTATGGAAGGGAGGGTTATTTTTCAAGAAATAATACCGCGTATTGGTTTGGGAAACAATATTTAGGCATTGGTCCTTCTGCTCACTCTTTTGATGGATCTACTAGAAAATGGAATGTTAGCAATAATACTATTTACATGCGAGCCATCGAGAAAGGAGAAGTGCCATATGAAGAGGAAGTTCTTACTACTACAGATAGGTATAATGAATATGTGATGACACGATTACGAACTATGTGGGGAATGGATGTAGCAGAAGTGGAAGCGTTATTTGGGGAGAAATTTAAAGAACATCTGGTAAATGAAGCTGCAAAGGAAATAGAATTGGGGATGTTGGAACAAAAGGGAGAGAGATTAATAATAAGTTCAAAAGGGAAATTCCTGAGTGATGGAATTGCTAGTAATTTATTCTTTATAAATTAGTGATATAAATTGTCTCTGTAATTGGAGGAAATACAGAATGATAGCAGAAATAAAACATCAACATAGAACATATACTATAGATCTGTCAAAGCCTTTGGATATTTCACTAAGCCTACGAGGGGACGACAAAAATCCGATTGCTTGGTACTTAAATGCTCCAAAGATCCAACCGGTTGTAGATGGAGATTTTATAGGTAAAGTTAGTGCAGGAAGTTCTACTAACTTCAATAATATATATTTTAACCCACATGGGCATGGAACGCACACCGAATGTGTTGGACATATAACCAAAGAATTCTACAGTATAAATGAAGTTTTAAAAACATTCTTCTTTACCGCTCAGGTAATATCTGTGGAACCTGAAAAATGGGGAGAAGATCAGGTAATTACTGAAGCCCAAATTCGGAGTATATTAAAAAGTGATGAGGTGGAGGCTATTGTGATAAGAACACTGCCTAATTATATAGATAAGCGCAGTAAGAAATATTCGCATACCAACTGGCCATATTTGGAAGAAGGAGCCGCAAAATATATACGGGAATGTGGGATAAAACATTTATTGATCGATCTACCTTCTGTAGATAAAGAGAAAGATGAAGGTAAACTTTTAGCGCACAGAGCTTTTTGGGATTTTCCGAAAAATACTAGATTGGATGCAACAATAACTGAGTTGATTTATGTGGCTAGTAAGATTGAAGATGGATTCTATATTTTAAATTTACAGATTGCCTCTTTCGAAAATGATGCTTCGCCGAGTAAACCGGTTTTGTATAAAATTCATGAGTGAAAGTAAAAACCCGCTCCAAATAAATGAAACGGGTTTATAAAATTTTACTTTGAAGAGCTTATCCTAAAGCTACTCTTTCAAAAGCAACAACTTCAAGACCTTTGTCTACAGATTTTACGTAAGCAGAGATACTCATTTTATTGTCTTTTATATAATCTTGGTTTACTAAAGTATTGTCTTTAAAGAAACGGTTCAATTTACCTTTAGCAATGTTATCTAACATTTCTTCTGGCTTACCTTCTTGTCTTAACTGATCTTTAGCGATCTCTATTTCTTTATCAATAACAGACTGATCTACTCCAGCTTCGTTTAAAGCAACTGGGTTCATAGCAGCAGCTTGCATAGATACATTCTTAGCAGCTTCCTCAGCACCTTCTACGTTTTTAGAAAGACCTGTAAGAACAGCAATTTTGTTTCCAGCATGGATATAAGAACCAACAAAAGCAGCTTCCATAGTACGGTAGTCTCCAATCTCGATCTTCTCACCAATAACTCCTGTTTGCTCAGTTAATTTATCTTCAACAGAAATTCCGTTGAAATCTGAAGCCAATAATTCTTCTTTAGAAGAAGTAGACAAAGCTAGATCTGCAATAGCAGTAGCCATCGCTACAAACGAATCGTTTTTAGCAACGAAATCTGTTTCACAGTTAAGAGAAACAATAACTCCTCTAGTAGCAGCATCGTTCACTTTTGCAATAACTGCACCTTCAGAAGAATCTCTGTCGGCACGTTTTGCAGCAACTTTCTGACCTTGTTTACGCAATAAATCTGTTGCTAAATCAAAATCACCATTAGCTTCCACTAATGCTTTCTTACAATCCATCATACCGGCTCCGGTAGACTGTCTTAATTTATTTACTTCTGCGGCTGTTATATTTGCCATGATGTTTAAAATTTTTAGTTTTTAATGAATAAGTCGCTTAGCTTTTTTTAAGAAAGAACTAAACGACTCATATTTTATTTAAAAGATTGTCTTATTATTCCTCCTCACCAGAAGCATCAGCTTTTGCTAAAGTTTCTTTTTTAGATTCTAATTTAACATCTTTTTTAGCTTCTTTCATTGCTTTTTGATCCTCAGCATCTTTAGATGGAACTTCTAAATCTGCTTTAGTTTCTTTGGACTCTTTTTTATCCTCAGCATTTTTAGCAGGTGCTTTTGTATCAGCATCAGCTTTAGCTTTTTTAGCTCTTGGAACTTTGGTATCTTTTTCATCAGATCCTTCTTCCTTAGCATCTTTACTAGACTTTCTTTCAGAAAGACCAGCAATTATAGATTCTGCCATGTAAGAAACAACTTTGTCGATAGATTTTGAAGCATCATCATTAGATGGAATCACATATTCTACTTCACGAGGATCAGAATTTGTATCAACCATTGCAAAAATTGGAATGTTTAATTTTTGAGCTTCTTTAACCGCAATATGTTCACGGGTAATATCTACGACAAATAGAGCTGAAGGAAGACGGCTCATTTCTGAAATAGAACCTAAGTTTTTCTCTAACTTAGCTCTTAAACGGTCTACTTGTAAACGTTCTTTCTTAGAAAGAGTGTTGAAAGTACCATCTTTTTTCATTCTATCAATAGAAGACATTTTCTTAACTGCCTTACGGATAGTGATAAAGTTTGTAAGCATTCCACCAGGCCATCTTTCTGTAATAAAAGGCATGTTGGCTTTTGCTGCATGTTCTGCAACAATTTCTTTAGCTTGTTTTTTTGTAGCTACAAAAAGTATTTTTCTTCCACTGGCAGCAATCTTATTAAGAGCTTCCCCAGCTTCCTGCATTTTAGCAGCACTTTTATATAGGTTTATGATGTGAATCCCGTTGCGTTCCATATAGATATATGGGGCCATGTTTGGGTTCCATCTTCTTGTAAGGTGTCCAAAATGTACACCTGCATCAAGTAATTCTTTTACTTCTACTTTGTTTGCCATTTTTGTAATAGTTTACGTTCTGTTGAGATAGCAACCCCGCTAAGGCGTGGTTTAGATGCTAAACTAACCTTCGATATAAATCGAAGCAACAACAAAAATTTTAATTTTTAAATGAACTTGCGGGCAATGCCCAATGATATTAACGTTTAGAGAACTGGAATTTCTTACGAGCTTTCTTCTGTCCGAACTTCTTACGTTCTACCATTCTTGGATCTCTGGTCATTAAACCTTCAGGCTTCAATGTAGCTCTGTTTTCCGGGTCTAATTCTACCATTGCTCTAGAAATAGCAAGACGGATAGCTTCAGCTTGTCCAGTGATACCACCACCATAAACATTAACTTTAATATCGAAGTTCTCTTCGTTAC
>JBBSVD010000060.1:0-13513 GCA_038233835.1 Flavobacteriales bacterium
ATATTATTGAAGAAGCAGAACGCAGAGGAATTCTAAAGACAGGAGATACTATTATAGAAACAACTTCTGGGAATACAGGTTTCAGTATTGCAATGGTTAGTATCATTAAAGGATACAATTGTATTCTGGCGGTGAGCTCAAAGGCTTCTAGGGATAAAATAGATATGTTGAAGATTATGGGAGCCAAGGTGTATGTATGCCCGGCGCACGTAGCAGCAGACGATCCTCGATCTTATTATGAAGTTGCAAAAAGAATTCATGAAGAAAATCCGGGATCTGTTTATATCAACCAGTACTTTAATGAATTAAATACGGAGGCGCATTATAATTCTACTGGTCCAGAAATTTGGGAACAAATGGAAGGAAAGATCACCCATTTAATAGCATGCAGTGGAACAGGAGGAACTATCTCCGGAACTGCTAGATTTTTGAAAGAAAAGAATAAAGATATTAGAGTTATAGGAATAGATGCTTTTGGATCTGTTCTGAAGAAATATCACGAGACCAGAGAGTTCGATAAAAAGGAAATTTATCCATACCGAATTGAAGGTTTAGGGAAAAATTTGATTCCTTCGGCTACAGATTTTGATATTATAGACGAATTTATCAAGGTTACCGATGAGGACAGTGCACATACTGCTCGAGAACTTGCAAGGACAGAAGGACTTTTCCTGGGTTATACCAGTGGAGCCGCAATGCAAGGAATAAAACAATTGCAGGAACTTGGAGAATTTGATGAGAATAGTAAAGTTGTTGTTATCTTTCCAGATCACGGATCGAGATATATGAGTAAAATATATAGCGATGAGTGGATGGAAGCCCAAGGATTCTTAGAAGCTAAGACTGAGGTGGATGCTTCAGTTATTGAAATTATAAAATAAAAGATGCGATATTACACTCAAATAAAAATAAAAGCACCCTTTCAAATGGATGTTTTCGTTTTTATTTAATCGATGATGTTAATATTATAATTTTAAAATTGAGTTGTATTTAAGTACTTTTGCAGCTTGTAAATAAAAAAAATCTATGAGAGATTTATTTGATAAGATATATAAGGATAAGGGACCTTTAGGAAAATGGGCACAACAGGCAGAGGGATATTTTGTATTTCCTAAACTTGAAGGACCAATTTCTAATAGAATGAAATTCCGCGGGAAAGAAGTTATTACTTGGAGTATCAACGATTATTTAGGTCTTGCAAATCATCCTGAAGTAAGAAAAGTAGATGCAGAGGCTGCAGCAGCTTATGGCTCTGCATATCCTATGGGAGCTAGAATGATGAGTGGTCATACAGATCTTCATGAAAAGCTTCAGAATGAATTAGCATCTTTTGTAAATAAAGAAGCTTCTTACCTTCTTAATTTTGGATATCAAGGAATGGTTTCTACTATCGATGCATTAGTGTCCAAACAAGATGTTATTGTTTATGATGTAGATGCTCATGCTTGTATTATAGATGGAGTTAGATTACATTTAGGGCAACGTTTCACCTATATGCATAACGATTTGGAAAGTATCGAAAAGAATTTACAACGTGCAACCAAAATATGTGAGCAAACAGGAGGAGGGATTCTTTTGATATCTGAAGGCGTTTTTGGAATGCGCGGAGAACAAGGAAAATTAAAAGATATTGTTGCGCTTAAGAAGAAGTATAACTTTAGATTTTTTGTAGATGATGCTCATGGCTTTGGAACTTTAGGGGCTACTGGAGCAGGTGCAGGAGAGGAGCAAGGAATTCAAGATGATATAGATGTATATTTTGCAACTTTCGCGAAATCTATGGCTAGTACCGGCGCCTTTATAGCTGGAGATAAAGAGATCATGGATTATTTAAAATATAATCTTAGATCCCAGATGTTTGCAAAATCATTGCAAATGCAACTTGTTGTTGGTGCATTAAAGAGATTGGACATGCTTAGAACCATGCCAGAACTTAAGAATAAACTTTGGGAAAATGTGAATGCATTACAAAATGGTCTTAAGGATAACGGATTTGATATAGGAACAACTCAAAGTTGTGTTACTCCCGTATATTTAAAAGGAAGTATTCCTGAAGCTATGGCTCTTGTTAGAGACCTAAGAGAAAATCACGGTATTTTTTGCTCTATTGTGGTATATCCGGTTATTCCAAAAGGATTGATCCTTTTAAGAATGATTCCTACAGCAACTCATACGATGGAAGATATAGAACTTACTTTAACCGCTTTCTCAGCAATTAGAGAACGTTTAGAGAATGGAACTTACAAAAGACTTTCTGCAGCGGTTACTGCTTCTTTAGAATAATTATTCTTATATATAGAACAAAAAAAATCCGCTTTTAAAGCGGATTTTTTTATTTGCTAACTTTTATTTTTGATCATCAATTTCAGGTTCAATTTTCTCGATTTTTTCTGTTCTCTTTCTTCTTCTATCTCCTTCATAGGAATCATCTAAATACTCATCTTTTTTGTGAAGATCTAATCTATAAGAAACCCCGGCTGCTACCTGCCATCTATCCGGCGTGTTTTTAAAATTTAGTAGTCCAGAAATATCTGCCTGAAAATTATCTGTAAATAAATAGGCCAAGCCGGTACGCACAATGTCATCAGAATAAATATCACTAATTATCCCTTGATATTCTATAAAACCTGCAAATTTAGGATTAAAGGCGTGTGTTAAAGTAGCGATCCCTGCGTATGTAGGAGCAGTTTCTGTAACTTTATCTAAAATAAAATTCATGACTAAAACCCAGCTGCCAGCCCAGTTGTTTTGAGTGATCAAGGCCACCTTAGGCGTTAGAGACTTTTCCCCTTCAAATAAATATGGATTAGTTTCTTGTGAATAGTTAGCTCCGGCATATATGGATACAGCAGGAATCAAATTTTTCCATTTAAATTTTTGATTAGCCTTCCAGCTATATAGATTTGGTTTATCTGGTTCTATTGATCGACTAGGATCGAAGATCAAATATTTAAGGCCAAGTGTGTTGGTTTTAAAATCACGGGTTTTATATTCATATCTTGTATCACCCACTTTTCTGATCTTATTATTATCCTCAAAAGATCCAATTAAACTTATTTCTAAGGCTTCAAATAAAAATCCGAACCGTAAAGCATAATCTGCTCCAAATATTTTGGTTTCTGTTTGAAGTAGGGAATGTTCATCGGTTCCATAGTATCCACCAGCTTCTAATTGTATTACACCGGTTCCTACTGAAAATGCTCCTTGAGAAGCTCCTGGTCTGTTAGAATTTATAGTTTCGGTGTACTGAGCCTGAGCTATAAATCCGCTAAAAATAAAGAGAAATGAAAATAAAATATAAGGTTGAAACTTTCGCATAAATGAAGTTATTAGTCAGGTCAAATATAGAAGATTTTATTATTTTTTTAGGAAATAAATAGCCAATATGTCTTGTCATAATAGTAATTTTGCATAAACTGAAGGAAAAATGTACGAAGCTTCATTTCAAAGTATTTTAAAAACTGTATTAATAGTTCTATTAATATATTTTGCATTCAAGATCTTCATAAAATATTTTGGACCCTTGATATTGAAATATTTTCTAAAACGAATTGGAAATAGTTTTCAACAACAATTCAATCAGCGAACTCAGCCAAATACTTCTAAAAAATCTGAAGTTAAGATCGATAATAAAACGGGAGATGGCTTAAAATCTAAGAAAAAAGTAGGTGAGTACATAGATTACGAAGAAATTGATTAATTTTCGTTCCTATTAAATTCTTTCTATGTTTAGATCTTTAAAAGGTTTACTGCCACATCTTTTAGTGGTAGTTGGTTTCATAATTATCTCTCTAACTTATTTTAGCCCTGTACTTCAGGGAAAAGAAATTTTCCAAAGCGATATTGTTCAATATACTGGAATGGCCAAGCAGCAAAACGATTTTAGAGCTGCTACCGGTGAAGAAACATATTGGACAGATGCCGCCTTTGGAGGAATGCCTACCTACCAACTTGGAGCACATTATCCTCACAATTATATTAAGAAAATAGATTTGGCACTACGATTCTTACCAAGACCTGCAGATTATCTTTTTCTATATTTTATAGGATTCTACCTTCTACTTATCTCCTTAAAGCTGGATTATAAATTAGCTTTTTTAGGAGCACTTGCATTTGGTTTCTCTACTTATTTGATCATAATTTTAGGCGTCGGTCATAATGCAAAAGCTCATGCTATTGCTTATATGCCAGCTGTTATTGCAGGTATTCTGCTATGCTTCAGAAGTAAATATCTTTTAGGATTTATAGTGCTTTCTTTCGCGATGGCATTGGAGATAAGTGCTAACCACTTTCAAATGACTTATTATCTATTACTACTAGTAATAATAATTGGGCTTGTTTATTTAATAGATGCTTTCAGAAAAAAGCAGTTGCCGCATTTTTTTAAAGCTTTAGGAGTTATGGTAGTCGCTGTATTTATTGCAGTAGGGACCAATGCTACCAATTTAATGGCAACACAGGAATATACTCAATTTAGTACGAGAAGTGATTCTGGTTTAACCATTACTCCTGAAGGTACTAAAAAACAATCTACTGGATTGAATTATGATTATATAACTGAATATAGTTATGGTATTGCTGAATCTTTCAATTTATTTATTCCAAGGTTTATGGGAGGTTCCAGCTCGGAGAAATTGGATGAGAATTCCGAAATGTATGCTCAGTTAATTCGAATGGGTGCTTCAAATGCGCAAGCCAAGGATTTTGCTGAAAGTGCTCCTACTTATTGGGGAGATCAACCATTTGTAGGAGCTCCGGCTTACATTGGTGCATCAATAATATTCTTATTTGTTTTTGCTTTGTTCTTGATTAAGGGTAGATTGAAATGGTGGATAGTAGGAGGGACTTTGCTTTCTCTAATATTATCTTGGGGGAAGAATTTTGGATTGGTTACTGAGTTTTTTATCAATTATATCCCTTTATACAATAAGTTTAGAGCGGTTTCATCCATTCAGATCATATTAGAATTATGCATTCCTATATTTGCAGTTTTTGGACTATATAAATTGTTTAATGAATTTGATAGAAAAGAAGAAAAGCAAGCTGCTTTAAAATGGACTACCATTTTAACAGGAGGATTGGCTTTGGCATTACTTTTATTTAAGTCAGCATTTTTCAATTTTAGCGGTGGAAGTGATGCTGTTTATAATGAACAGATGGGAGTAGAGTTTGTTAGGGCTTTAAAGGAAGATAGAATGTCTATTTTTACTGCAGACACTCTAAGATCTCTTATTCTAGTTCTAGTAGCTGCTGGATTTATTTTCGGGTATTTAAAACAACTTATCAATAAGAATATAGCCATTTTAGGTTTTATTCTCCTAATTCTATTCGATCTTGTTGGAGTTGATAAAAGGTATGTAAATAACGAAAATTTTGTAGCAGCAAGGGTTATGAAAACACCTTTTCAAAAATCTGCTGCAGATCAAAATATTTTAAAGGACACTGGGCATTATCGTGTTTTCGATCTTTCTGAAAGTCCATTTAATACCGGAAAAACTTCCTTTTTTCATAATTCTATTGGGGGATACCATGCAGCAAAACCAAAAAGGATGCAGGATCTTTATGACTTCTATATTTCAAAGAATAATATCAAGATATTGAACATGTTAAATGTGAAATATATTATTGTTCCTACTAAAGAAGGACCAACAGTGCAACAAAATCCGGATGCTTATGGAAATGCTTGGTTTGTGAATAATGTAAAATGGGTTAATTCTCCGGATGAAGCAATTTTAAGCTTAGCCGATATAGATCTGCGGGAAACAGCTGTGATAAATTCTAAATTTAAGGATGAAGTTAAAATAAATAATTCTACAGATACTACCAGCACTATTAAACTAGTAAGTTATCAACCCAATCATTTAGAATACACAACTAATTCTACTCAAGATCATATAGCAGTATTTTCAGAAATGTATTATGAAAATGGATGGAATTCCTATTTAGACGGACAAAAAGTTTCACATTTCATAGTAGATTATGCTTTAAGAGGAATGAACGTGCCTGCAGGAGAACATAACATTAGTTTTAAATTTGAGCCACAAGTTATAAAGACCGGAAGCGGTATTTCACTGGCTAGTTCTATAATACTAGCTTTATTGACTCTTGGTGGATTGGGATATTCCTATAAAAAACGCGCTTAAAGCAATCTATACCAACGATTCTCAAGGTGCACTTATGAAAAAGGTATTAATAATTACTTACTATTGGCCACCTGCGGGAGGTCCCGGAGTTCAGCGCTGGTTAAAATTTGCAAAATACTTGCGTAGTTTTGGAATAGATCCAATTATTTATACTCCAGAAAACCCAGATTTTCCTATTCTGGATAAAACTTTACTGGATGAAGTTCCCGAAGGAATTACCATCATCAAGAAACCCATTTTTGAACCTTATTACTTTGCTAAGTTATTTTCGAAAAAGGAGACTTCAAAAATCAGCAGTGGTATAATTGAAGAGGCCAATAAACAAGGTTTTCTACAAAAACTCTTTCTATTTATCAGAGGGAATTTTTTTATTCCTGATGCAAGAAAATTTTGGATAAAGCCTTCAGCAAAATTCTTGAAACAATATCTTCAAGAAAATTCTATTGATACACTGATCACTACTGGTCCTCCACATAGTTTACATCTTATAGGTTTAAAATTAAAAAAATCACTTCCAATTAAATGGATTGCCGATTTTAGAGATCCATGGACAGAAATTGGATATCATAAAAAGTTGCAATTATCTGCTTCAGCTAAAGCCAAACACATAAAATTGGAAACAGAAGTATTAAATGCTGCAGATCAAATAATAACAACAAGTTTCAAAACAAAAGAAGAATTCAGCATTAAAACCTCAAAGCCAATAACTGTTATCACTAATGGATTTGATTCAGAAATAAGTGAGAATGCTGTATTAGATTTAAAATTTACCTTAGCCCATATTGGCTCCTTGCTTTCAGAAAGAAATCCAGTAAACCTCTGGAAAACTCTAAGTGAATTGGTACTTGAAAATAAAGATTTCTCTGCAGATCTTCAGTTGAAATTAGTTGGAACAGTAAGTCAGGCTGTAATTGATTCTATAAACGAATATGATTTGGGGAATAATTTGAAACTGAAGGGATATGTTTCTCATAAAGAAGCAAATCAGCTTCAAAAGAAGTCCCAAGTGTTGCTTTTAATTGAAATAGACTCCGAAGAAACAAAGGGAATTATTCCAGGAAAATTTTTTGAATATCTTGCGGCAAAACGCCCTATCCTTGCAATAGGGCCTGTAGGCTGGGATGTTGGTGGATTGATTAATGAGACTTCTGCCGGGAAAGTTTTCACATATTTAGATCATGAAAATTTAAAATCCCAGATCTTAGCTTATTATATAGAATATAAAATGGCGAATTTAAAAGTAGATTCTAATAATATTGAAAAATATAGTCGGAGAAATTTAACTGAAAAACTGGCAAATCTTTTGAAAGCTGGATAAGTAAAAATGGGAGTAATTATAAAACAGTCTTTCAAAAACATGATCACTACCTATTTTGGGTTTGGGATTGGTGCTGTGAATACTCTTTTCTTGTTTACCTATTTTCTGGAAAAGGAATATTATGGATTGGTTAGTTTTTTGTTGTCTGCAGCTAATCTTGTATGGCCCTTTATGGCATTTGGTGTTCATAACACCTTGGTGAAATTTTACACTTCCTATAAAACCAAAGAAGAAAAAGACAAATTATTAAACCTGATCTTATTATTGCCATTTGGAGTATCTATAATAATGGGATTGATTGGAGTTTTTAGCTACAATTGGTTATTAAATTATTTTGATGCAGGAAATGAATTGGTAAAACCTTATATCTGGCTGATCTTTATAATTGCCTTTGCCACCGCGTATTTCGAAGTATTTTTTGCTTGGTCCAAAATTAATTATCAGAGTGTTTTTGGTAATTTTATGAAAGAAGTTTTTCATAGGCTCTGTATAACTATCCTACTATTCTTGGTTTATCTATCCGTTATTAACGTTGAATATTTTATTTATGCAATGATGATGGTTTTTGTAGTTAGAGCAGTTGCTATGCAGCTGTATGCTTTTTCTTTATATAAACCTTCATTTACATTTGCACTTCCAGCGAATTTAAATACGGTTTTAAAGTATTCAGCTCTTATTTTGATAGCCGGTTCTGTAGCAACTATTTTATTGGATCTTGATAAAGTGATGATAGAACATTATCTACCCATAGAGAACGTAGCTATTTATGGAATAGCAGTTTATATTGCGACAGTGATCTCGGTGCCTCAAAAGGCGATGCACCAAATTATCCATCCACTTACTGCTAATTTATTAAATAGTAGCGATAAGAGCTCTCTAAAGGATCTCTATAAGCGTAGTTCGCTTACACTATTAGTGGTGAGCGCTATAATATTTGTTTTAATTATTGTAAATATCAATGAGCTTTATAAATTAATTCCTGCAGAATATCAAATTAGTTCGTATATCGTACTGCTACTTTCTTTAGTAAAACTATTCGATAATATGTTGGGGAACGTAAATAGTATTTTGTTTAATTCAGATTACTATCGTATTGTACTTGTATTTGGAGTTATACTTTCTATAGTTGCTATTGTTTTCAATTTGATACTAATTCCTAAATATGGAATTTTAGGTGCCGCTCTTGCAAGCTTTTTAGCTTTTGCAGTTTACAATGTTTCTAAGTTATTAATTGTGCTTAACAAGTTTAAAATGCAGCCTTTCACAATAAATACCTTATATATTCTATTGTTTGTAGCAGGTTTGACGGTGGCGTTTTACTTTTGGGAATTTTCGTTTCATCCAATACTTAACATCGCATTAAAATCCATACTCGTAACTTTAGTTTATGTTGTAGTTGCTATTAAATTTAATTTTTCTGAAGATGTTAATCAGTTAGTGAGAAAATACTGGAAATAATTGCAACAATTATCTTTGCTGAAAAACACCAAAACTTTTATAAATGAAAATCCCCACCACATTTTTCAATGCAAATGGAGATTTTCTAACTAACCAACCAAAAAAATTAAACTTATTATTTCATTTTAGAACTTCTTGAGTTCCCTCTTGTAGAAGCAGCAGTTCTTGAATCTCTTGATGTATCTGAACTTCTGCTATTTCTTACAGACTCGTTATTAGTGTTGTATTGTGTTCTTTGTACACTTGTATCAGTATTGGAAGTACTTTTACTTCTTCCTCCTTGAACGGTTGTGCTCATCTGCGGACTATTAGTTCTAACACTTGTAGCCCTTGTATTACCAGGATTTGTAGCCACACTTGCCTCTTGAGATCTTGAAGTTGAAATTACACGCCTTGTACTAGTGTCTCTTCCTCTAGCAATTGCCGTTTGTGGGGTATCAATTTTAGAATTGTTAGAAATATCACCAGAATTGGTTCTGTTATTAGAACGCGTACTGTTTTCATTTCTTTGAGAGCTAGAGATTTCGTTTCTAGAAGTACTTCTGGAATTAGAATTTCTAACCATTCTACTTTGTCTTTCTAGAATGTTATTTTCTGCAATATTGGACCTAATACTACCATGGTTTTGAGATGATGTGGTTGCATTACCTATAGTTCTAACCTCGGATGTTCTGTGTCCATTATGATAAACTATATTAATACTTTCAGGTCTATAATACTCATTCTTATTTTTATAGTGATAATGGTTATTATTATAATAAGATACATATTGTCCATAGTTCATTCGAACTGGTTCGTAATAAGTTCTGTATGGCTGGTAGTAAACTACTCTATATGAATCATGTGGTCTCACATAATACCTATGCCAAGGCTTATAAACATATCCTTGATTATATCGATTGATATAGCCAGAGTAATAAATAGGCTGATTAAAGTTGTTATACTTTATTTTTAAACCTCCCAATCTAGAGATGTTTCCGTTTCTGTTATAATCAATATCAATTCGACCTGCTTGAATTATTCTTCCATAATAATCATAATATACAGGAACATCTTCAATCTGGATTACAGCTCCATAGTCATCATACTGAACAAAAGGATCGTAATTGTAACCAGAGTTATAACTAATATTTGATCTTGGGTTCGATATTTGGGCTGAGTTTCGAGCGAATTGAGGATTATAATAAAAATCGAATTCACCATTTGGATAAACAGCAAATTCTACTCCGCCTTCTACAAAAATGAAGGATTCTCCATAATTCTTAACTGGATATGAACTAGAATTATTTGTAGTAATGGCAGATGCCGACCATCCAACGAAGAGCAGGGCAAAAAATAGCGCTAAATTTTTCATAGTGGGTGATTTTGGGTTAATACAGATTAATTTTAGTTGGATGTTGTTCTTACAACTATTACAAACTGCGTGCCAAAATATAGAAGTTTCCCCATACGTTATTTATCGATCTAAAAAGTTATAGAATAGTTTTAAATATCAACTTATTATCAGATGATAATAAAATTAAATATTTAGAGTTTTTCTTTGAGAAAAGGTGCGGTATAAGACTTCTTGTTTTTTGAAACTTCCTCCGGAGTTCCTTCAGCAATAAGATATCCACCATTTTCTCCTCCATCCAAACCAAGATCTATTACATGGTCTGCACACTTTACAAGATCCATATTATGCTCTATTACAATAACTGAATGACCTTTATCTAAAAGCGCATTAAAGGATTTTAGTAATTTTTGAATATCATGAAAATGCAATCCTGTGGTTGGTTCATCAAATATGAAAAGAGCCTTTTCTTTGGTTATTCCCTTTACTAAAAATGAAGCTAATTTTATTCGTTGTGCTTCCCCACCGGATAAAGTAGAGCTACTCTGACCTAATTGCACATATCCCAATCCAACATCTTGTAACGGTTTTAATTTTTTATTGATCTTGGTTTCCTCATTAATTTTGAAGAAGGCGATAGCTTCATTGATGGTCATTTTTAAAACATCATCAATATTCTTTTCTGCAACGTGAACCTCCAAAACTTCTTTTTTGAATCTTTTTCCTTTACAAGTTTCGCATTCCAAGTGAACATCTGCCATGAACTGCATTTCAATGGTAACTTCACCTTCGCCTTTACAAGTTTCACATCTACCTCCATCTACATTGAAGGAGAAGTGTTTTGCTTTAAATCCGCGGATCACAGATAGCTTCTGATTTGCAAATAGATTTCTTATATCATCATAAGCCTTAATATAAGTAACGGGGTTAGATCGAGAAGATCTACCAATAGGATTTTGATCTACAAATTCTATAGACTTGGTATTCTTATATTCTCCATCTATACTGGAAAACTGTCCAGCTTTTTCACCATAACCGCCAATGCTTTTTTGAAGAGCAGGATAAAGTATCTTTTTCACCAAGGTGCTTTTACCACTTCCAGAAACTCCGGTAACGGCTGTAAAAACTCCTAGTGGAAAAGTAACATCTATATTTTTGAGATTATTTTCTCGAGCTCCTGTTATTCTAACATATTGTTTTGAAGTTCTTCTCTTTGCCGGAACCTCGATCTTCATTGTTCCATTTAAGTACTTCGAGGTAAGTGAATCTGACTTTAAGATCTTTTTAAAGTTTCCAGTTGCTACAACTTCACCACCATGAGTTCCCGCTTCAGGACCTATATCTATGATCTCATCTGCCTCACGCATAATATCTTCATCGTGTTCTACAACTATAACCGTATTTCCAAGATCTCTTAAATTCTTTAATACTTGGATCAGTCTTTTAGTATCTCTGGGGTGTAAACCTATAGAAGGTTCATCTAAAATGTACATAGATCCCACCAAACTACTTCCTAAAGAAGTTGCTAAATTTATCCTTTGGGATTCTCCTCCGGACAGGGAATTAGATTTTCTATTTAGAGTTAAATAATCCAACCCAACATTGGATAAGAAAAGAAGTCGGTTATTGATCTCTGCTAATAAGCGTTTTGCAATTTGAGTGTCATATTCATTCAATTCAAGATTATTAAAGAAATCACGAACCTTATCCATCGGTTTTTCAACGAGATCTGTAATTGTAGCAACACCAATTTTTACATAGTTAACTTCTGGACGTAATCGTTTGCCTTTACAAACCGTACATTTTGTTTTACCTCTGTATCTGGATAACATAACTCTATTTTGGATCTTATAAGCCTTAGACTCTAAGAATTCAAAAAATGTATTAAGACCCTCAAAATGAGAATTTCCTGTCCAAATTAGATCTTTTTGCTCTGGAGTTAGTTCAAAATAAGGCTTGTGTATAGGGAATTTAAATTTATTTGAATTATTTACCAGCTGATCTCTATACCAACTCATACTTTCCCCACGCCAAGGAAAAATAGCATTTTCATAAACAGATAATGCGGTGTTTGGAATTACAAGATCTTCATCTATTCCAATAACATCACCATAACCTTCACATTTAGGACATGCCCCATATGGATTATTAAAACTGAACAGATGTACATTTGGCTCCAAAAAGCTTATTCCATCCAATTCGAATTTGTTACTGAAATGTCTTAGTTTGTTATCGGATAAACTCTGAAGATATAATTCTCCTTTACCTTCAAAAAAAGCAGCTTGAGAAGCATCTGCTAATCTGTTATAAAAATCTTCATCATCCTTAGTTACAATTCTATCCACTACCAAAGAAACATCTTCAAATTTCAATTTCTCTAAGGCTGTTTCATCAATTCTTACAACATCCTCTTTAACTTTAATTCTGCTATAGCCTTGCTGAAGCAAAACATTCAGTTTATCTTTTAGAATTCTTCCATTTTCCAAATGGATGGGGGAGAGCAACAGCATTTTTTCACCTACGGGAAAAGACTTTACGTAATTAATAACATCTGATACTGTATCCTTTTTCACTTCATCTCCAGAAACAGGAGAATATGTTTTTCCAATTCTAGCAAAAAGAAGTTTTAAGTAATCATAAATTTCTGTAGAAGTTCCAACCGTAGATCTAGGATTGGTTGAATTTACCTTTTGTTCAATGGCAATTGCGGGAGCAATTCCTTTAATATAATCTACCTTCGGTTTATTTAATCTTCCAAGAAACTGGCGGGCGTAGGAAGATAGACTCTCCACATACCTTCTCTGGCCTTCAGCATATAATGTGTCGAAAGCTAAACTAGACTTACCAGAACCCGAAAGCCCAGTGATCACCACTAATTTATTCCTAGGTATTACAACATCAATATTTTTTAAATTATGAAGCTTTGCACCTTTAATAATTATGTTTTCCTTGGGATTAACCTTTGATAAATCTACTGCCATGTACTTAAATTGTGGAATAAAAAGCAAAGGTACTCAATAAGAATCAGTGTAAAAAGTCAAGCAATTCTATATGATTTGTTAAAAATTAAAGATTAAATTTGTTTATGTTTGAAATATGTTGCTATATTTGAAGCTTCAACGAACATTTTAAAAATCTATTGCCTATTGCATAAAGTTACTTTTTAAGTTAAGAACCTAACCTGATGGTATTCTTATATACCTGATAATAAAGTAACTATTATGGATTATAATATGGCAACTGATGCTTCGTTAGTGCAAG
>JBBSVD010000061.1:0-13453 GCA_038233835.1 Flavobacteriales bacterium
TCATTTAAAGGAATCGCATTTAGGTCAAATTTCTTTATTTCATCTTCAGCTAAGCTAAATACCTCCAATGTATTAGAATTCTTTCTAACCCTCTTTTGTGTAATATGAAAGTACATTACAGAAGCACATATTAGTAAGCACAATATGTATATAAAAGTGAATACAATTTGTGCCCAAAAAGCATAGGGAGTAAGCCATACATAATACAAAAGCAATGTTAGAATTAAAAAGCAAGCCATAAATAGAAGGGGACCAATTTGAGAATTTGTTTCCCGAATGAGGGAATTGAGAAAAGTTTCTAGCTTTTCCTTCGCTTGTAGTGATAAAATTGCAACGCGCTCTAAAAACATTCTATCTTTCTTATTGTTAGCTAATTAAAGATAATAAAAAGAAGAAATAGTTGAGTTTTTAAATACTTGGTTGCATGAATTTTAAAAAGTAAGAAGTACTTCGCCCTCCACCTTCCTTGGTGAGAATACCTTTGTCACAAAGATCTTGCAGATCCCTTGTGGCCGTTGGTTTTGAGGTTTTATTTAGGGAAACATATTTTCGGGCATTCATTCCGCCATCAAAACCTTTGGGGCCAGATTTAAGCATACGTCGAATAGCTTTCTCCTGTCTTTGGTTTAATTGATGTTTATTACGGTCAAAAAACTTAGTTTTTTTAAGGGTATGAAGCTGTCTCGATACTGGGGGAAGCTTTTTAATTTCACAATTGAAGATAGGTGTTTTTAAGGCATTTGATAATATTCAGGATCTTTATAATTATAGAGGATTTTCTTTTTGAGAGCTTATATTATACATTTCGATTAGAAAACATTTTCTAATTAATACTTAAGAGATTATTACGTATTTAACTCATTTTCAACTAATTTCATAGTATCAAGAACTATTATAAATATAAATCATATATATGATCTCTTCTCCAGAACCAATTAGTGTATTACCCAATGCGATTGAAGAAGTACATGCCTTTTGGATTGCAGGAGGTAGTTGCGATGGGTGTTCTGTTGCAGCTGTGGGTGCTTCTAGTCCTTCTGTAGAAGAATTAATCAATGGTACATTACCAGGCATTGCTAAGGTGGTACTACACCATCCTGTTCTTGCAGTAAATGCCGGCGAAGAATTTATGAAACCATTTCGGTTGGCTGCTAAAGGAGAACTCGGGCATCCATTTGTGGTGCTTTGTGAAGGTTCTATAATGGATGAAAGTTTAGCTGCTGAAACAGGAGGCTATTGGTCTGGTTTAGGTGCAGATAAAGATGAATTCGGGGACCCTCAACCCATACCATCTGTAAGTTGGATAACAAGAATGTCCGAATATGCTGCTGCAGTGATTGCGGTTGGTACTTGTGCAACCTGGGGTGGAGTTCCAGCTGCAGCTAATAATCCCACTAACGCTGCAAGTGTAATGGATCTTCTTGGTGAAGACTATAGAAGTTCGCTTGGATTACCTGTTATCAATATCCCAGGATGTGCACCCCAAGGAGATAATATTACAGAAACAATTGCCTCTGTATTATTATTTCTACATGGATTGGTTCCTTTACCAGAATTTGATGAGTTAGGAAGACCTAAATGGTTGTTTACTGAAACCGTGCATAGAGGTTGTACCCTTGCTGGGTTTTATGAGGAAGGAAGTTTTGCAAAAGAATATGGGGATAAAGAATGTCTTGTAGAAATAGGCTGTTGGGGTCCGGTAGTACAATGCAACATCAATAAACGGGGAGCAATTAATCATTGTGGAGGATGTATGAATGTTGGTGCACCATGCATTGGTTGTACCATGCCAGGTTTTCCAGATAGCTTTGCTCCTTTTTATAAAATGCCTCCAGGAACCATCGTTTCTTCAACAATTTCCAGAACAACGGGTACTGTAGTTAGCAATCTTCGTAAAATGACCCAAGAATATCATAACAAAACCCATAAATGGATAAAAGAAGGACATGTACCCTCAGGATGGGGACACATAGAACAACCCAATCTATTAGAAAAAATAGCTCATTTTGCCTATCAAAAATTACAATTCAGTGATAGTCATAAGCCAGGATCGAACAATAAATAATTATGGAAGAAGAGTTATATAATCAATGGTATTTAGGTCTGGCAATAGCTGTTGTTATTATAGTTATAGCGGCTATTCTATTGGTAATGATTTGGATGGCTGCCAAAAGGATTCTAAAACTTGCCAATGCAGCTTTGGATTTGGTTATTCAAATTAAAGAGAACACCAACAGTATTTGGGAACTACAGGATACTAATAAAGTGGCGGTTTCAATCCTGAATGAAGCAAAAAATATTAGGGATCATGCTGCCTTGGTAGCTGGCTCTTTAGAGGAAGTAGAAACTAAATAAAATACGATGAGCACAGGAGAACTTATTTGGGTTATTTCATTAGTAATTGCTTTAGTAGTAGTTTTCGTGGTGGGTTTTCTATTGAATCTTACTGATAAAACAGCGAAAAAAATAAATAAAGCTGCAGCCAAAATTTGGAATGAGGGAAAAATGACTGCGAATAATACCGTTCACATCCCATTGTTTTTAACTACCACCAATGCTGTAGTTAAAGATATTCTTAGTACCGCGGAAGAAATAATAGGTGGGGTAGAAAGTATAAAATATCATACCGAAGGTTGTCCGGGTTGCCCAAGCTGTATTTTAGATGATTCAAAATAAATAGGTTATGAAAGTTATATTAATTATAGTAACTATTCTTGCTGTTTTACTACTGGTGTTTGTTCTAGTAAAATTTTTAAATTCCATTATTGGATCTTTAAAGAGTATAGGTGGTACTCCAACGAGTTACCTAGCTAAATTAAGGTTGGGCCTAAGGGCTATAGAAACAGAGACAGGACATCTTCCTGTACAAGTAAGTGAATTAAATGAAAATTTAACCAGCACAGCAAATGGTTTAAAAGTGGTGGACGAGCATTTGGTTGGTACTATCAATGCGGTTTTAGCACAGGACAAAAAATAACAATATGGAATCTACGGTAAATATATTATGGACAATTTTATTGATAGTCACTGTATTGGTTCTTCCTTATTTGATTTATTTATTACATACTACCTGGAAAGCCGCTAAAAGCATCGAAAGATATTTTACTGAAATGAAAATCGCAGGAACCGGAATAGCTAATAATACAGAACATATTAAAGCTTTAGACAATACTATTGAAGTAGCTTCAGGAATGTTAGAAGTTGCAGGAGATATTAATTCCCATTCAGAAACTATTGAGGTAACCCTTAAGGGTAGAACCAATAAATAATTATTTAAAATATATTTTATGAATGCCTCCATCTTATTTATAGCAACCTTGGTGATCGTTGGACTTTTGGTTATTGTTCTCGTGATCTATCTCATTTTAATAATTGTTGCTTTACGTAGAGCTGGTAACCAATTACAGGCACTTGCGGGGGGTCTCCAAAAAATTGTAGAGGATAGCTCTCCCTTAGCTGGAAAAATTGGCACCATAAATTCGGCGCTAACCTCATTGCAAGGAGGTTTGTCCTCTGTAGATAATCATTTGATAAACGTTGCTAAAGTTTTAAAACTTGTATAACTTTAAGTAGTATTCAATATATTCAAACAAATTCAAAATTATGTGCTTTAAAAATTTACCAATAGATTTTGATGAAAACGGAAATGCATTCCTAAAAGAAGGACTGGCAAATCCATACGAGCACAAGGTTGTAGATCTTGGGGTAGAACAAGATAAACTGAAAGGATTGATGGAGAGGAATGGCTTTATACGTAGCGTAGATTACGACCCTGTTACCCGAGTTGCAGGAGCATTGGCTTTTCATAGTGTGGTAGATCTTAAAGAGAAAAAAGTGTTGTCTACCAATTCTATGGCTACTTTGTTTAGAGGTTATGAAGTGATATTAAAAGGCAGAGACCCTAGAGATGCTGCCTATATAAGTAGTAGAGCCTGTGGAGTTTGTGGAGGAGTACATGCTACCTGTTCAGCATTAGCTATAGAAATGGCCATCGGAATAAAACCACCCCCTTTGGGAATTGTAATGCGTAATATATTATTGGCATTAGAATACTTATACGATCATCCGTTACATCTTTTCTTACTTGCAGGTCCCGATTATTCTGAAGAAATAGTAAGAGAAACCAATCCAGAACTAATAGATCTTGCTGCGAATACTCCAGCCAAAAATAAAGCACAACATGGATATGAAAATGTGCTGGATATCATGAAGGATCTTAATCCGCTTAAAGGAAAGCTTTATCTGGAAGCTTTAAGTATGACGAGGGTTGCCAGAGAAGCATATGTGTTTATTGGGGGTAAATATCCGCATCCTCAATCTGTAGTTCCAGGAGGTTTATCGGTAAATGTTACTATGAGCACTTTAAATGAAGTATATAGTAGACTGATCAAATTCTTTGATTACAGCCAAAAAGTAACTGGAATTTGGGACGATGTTTTCGATTTCTTTTTAGACAGCAATCCAGAATATGCCAAATGTGGAATAAGACCTGCAAATATGATAGATACTGGAGTATGGGATAGGCCAGATGCTTATGATGCTACATTCAAAAATTGCAATGATTGGGGGAATGCCCGATGGTCTACTCCGGGAGTATTGGTAAATGGGGAAGTGGTAACT
Organism: Flavobacteriales bacterium; assembly: GCA_038233835.1. Classification (GTDB taxonomy): domain Bacteria; phylum Bacteroidota; class Bacteroidia; order Flavobacteriales; family Flavobacteriaceae; genus Gillisia. Next base: position 4,621 of record JBBSVD010000061.1, read on the forward strand.
ACCAATTTACGTGAGGTAAATGGAGGTCTCGAAGAATTTGTTGAGCATTCTTACTATGAAAAATGGGATGGGCACCAATTTAAAACGGATCCATTAGGTATGCCATTAAGTCCCAATCACCCCTGGAATAAGGAAACCATTCCTAAACCAGGAAAACAAAGCTGGAGAGATAGGTATAGCTGGGACACCTGTCCTACCTGGGATAGAATGCCAATGGAAGCAGGGGCATATTCCCGAATATATATTACTGCCAAAGCAAATAAAGCTCCTGAGAGCAAATTCTTAGAAAATACAGGGCATAGCATGAAAATTCATGTTCCTAAACATCAATTACCAGAAAGAACATTAGAGTGGAAGATTCCTGAACACTGGAATACTTTTGAGCGTAATCGCGCCAGAGCTTATTGCATTCCATATTCTGCTATGGTAGCAATGGATAATTGGCTGTTAGCACAAAAATTGATCATGAACGGGGAAACAAAAATGAGCACTCCTTTTGAAATTCCGAAGAAAGGAACCCATATAGGATTTGGTGCATGGGGTGCAGGAAGAGGTTTTTTAACCCATCATTTAATAATTAAAGAAGGAGTGATAGATAATTATCAAATTGTTACTCCATCTACCTTAAATGCAGCGCCAAGGACCCCTTGGGGAGCCCCAGGACCCTATGAAGAAGCTGTATTAAATACCCCAATCCTTGAAAAGTATGACAAACCCGAGGATTATAAAGGAATAGATATTTTGAGGACCATTCGTAGCTTCGATCCTTGTATGCCTTGTACTACCCATATTATGGCTAAAGAAAGTGATCATATTGTAACCAGAGAGGTAACAACTTGTGCGTGTGGAATCGAATAAAAAAGTTTTAATAGGTACAGTTGGATATCAATTATTAGGAAATCATTCTGTTGGTCCAAATTTATTACCACAACTACAAGCTATTAACTGGCCTGAAGGTATTGTCGTAGACGAAATGAATTGGGGACCTATTGCGGTTATCCAATATTTGGAAAGTTTAGAAATAGCCTTCGATAGAGTCGTATTTCTGGTTGCCATAGAAAGAGCGCACCGAAAAATTGGGGAGATAAGTTTATATCAGTGGAAAGGAGGGCTTCCAGATGATAAACAGATTCAAGCCTGTGTTGGAGATGCGGCGACTGGAGTAATTTCCGTAGAAAATCTTTTGGTTATTGGCGAACACTTTAAAGTATGGCCAAAAGAAGTATATTTAATAGATGTAGAGCCGGGGATGGAAATAGCTGGCGAACAGTTCACTAAAAATGTAACTGCTCAAGTACCAAAAATTCTGGGATTGACTAGGCAAATTGCATTAAATGGAATAGATGAACAAATGAAGATATTAGAATTAAGAGGAGATACCCTTTTTGATTAATTTATTATGAAAGAAGAAAATATAGAAAGTTCCGCTTTAAGAGCATTATTCTGGAAGGAGGAAATTCTTCAAGTAATGTATTGGATGGATGGGGAAGGCCTTGGAAGCAATATTACTGTAGGTCAAATCTTGAATTTTATAAATACAAACTCTAAAAATTTACTTTTTCATATCAATAAATTATTGGATCAAGGTCTCATTGAAGCCGAACAGGCTTCGATAACTTTAGACAGTTTAGTAAGTCTATCCAAAATTGGAAAAACAGAAGCAGGAAAACATTTTGCAGAGGCTTTTCAAGGATTGCAAAAAGCCGGACATGGAGAATGTGGGCCAGATTGTGATTTTTGTTATGGCCCAGATGGAGTCAAATTAGATGATTGTGTACATAATTGTGCTAGCCAAAATTAAAAGATGAAACCAGTATTTTATAACAATATTGAATATCAGGAGATCCTAAAGAAGGTGAAAGAATTGATGCAAAAAGCGGAAGATTCAAAATCTGCTGAATTTAAGGAGCTTTCAACAGAGCTTATTCAATATTTTGAGATCATGCACAGGGAGCCTTTATCTCGATTAATTAAAATGGTGGAAAGCAGCCACCCGGAATTGATAGATACCTTTCAACAGGATTTTACAATTAAAACGCTACTTGATTTATATGATTTTAATAATTCAGAAATTAAAAGAGAAACTACCACTTAATTTAATCATAAAATTTTAAGTAGTAATCATTAACAAAAAGGATAATTATGGAAACAAATTTACGCGAAACAAGAGAGGGAAAACTAGAAATTATTGGAACATATGTGCTTCGATATGGTCTTGTAATTATTTTAATATGGGTAGGCTTATTGAAATTTTCTCCATACGAAGCGGAAGGCATTAAGCCATTGGTTGAAAATAGCATCTTCTTATCGTGGGTTTACAATGTAATGAGTGTGCAGGTTTTTGCTAAAGTCTTGGGTGTTATTGAAATTATTCTGGCAATATTAATCGCCACCAGGCAGTTCTCTCCAAAACTTTCGGCTATTGGAAGTATGGGAGTTATTTTTATGGCTCTGGTCACCTTAAGTTTTTTGTTAACAACGCCGGGTGTGTGGCAACCCGAACTTGGTTTTCCTTTTCTTTCACCAATGCCAGGTCAGTTTTTAGCCAAGGACCTTCTGTTGTTGGGAACAGGTATATATACAGCAGGCGAAGCATTAGTAGCTTCTCAAAACACCAAGCACAACTATAGAAAATCAAAATCAGAATGAATTAGTCATTAATAAAATTTAAGATGTATAAATACATTTGTTCTCAACTGTATAAGCACATGTTTGAAGAGTCAAAAATTAAAACATGAACTACCATAATTTAACGCCAAAGAAGAATGAAAAATTGTTCATAAAGGAATAGTGGCAATTCATCGGGCAAGCACACTTGTAAGAAAGTGCATAATCAAACTATATTATATGAGAAGATTACCAATTAGAATAAGCATAATTTTATTAGCTACTTTTTTAGTTATGGGTTGTAAAAATTCAGAAAAAGAGGAGAAAATAGAAGAACAAGTAGCTAAGGAAAGCTCTCAATTAGACAATCTTCCTAAAAATGAAGCAGGAAATATAGTTAAGGAAAGTATTGAGCATGCCGGAGGTTGGGAAAACTGGAACAATAAAAAAACGCTTACCTATACCAAAATAATTCAGGTTGTAAATGAGAAGGGTGAAGTAGAACGAGATATAGAACAACTGCATAAATATAAGCTAAAACCAGAATTGAAAGTCAAAATTACCTGGGAAGAAAATGGCGATAAGTATGCGATAATCAATAATAGCAAGCAAGCAAAAAAATATAAGAATGGTATTGCCCTCGAGGATGAAGAAAGCATGAATTCGGCTTGGAATTCTTCTTTTGGTTCACAATATGTAATGTGTATGCCTTTTAAATTAACAGATCCTGGGACCGTTTTAAAATACGAAGGGATAGACACGTTGAAAAATGGAAAGCTAGTCCATGCTGTGAAAACCACTTATGAAGAAGGAGCAGGAAGTGCGGCTGGCAAGCATACATGGACCTATTATTTTGATAAGGATAACTACGAGTTAGTGGGTAATTTTCTGGATTATGGAGATGGTTATAGTTATATTCAAAACGAAAAGATAGAAGAGAAAGATGGCATTAGAGTAAATACTGCCAGAAAAAGTTTTAAGGCCAATTCCATTAATGATATTACTCAGCTTACTACCAATTACAGGAATGAAGATATTCAGTTTGATTTAAAAATGGACGATGCTATGTTTGAAATTAAATAATCAATGATTGGAGAACCTTCCATTCTTATTGCTGGTGTAGGAAATGAACTGAAACAAGACGATGCATTTGGAGTAGAATTCGCCAAAGTATTTGGAAAGCTTGAACACCTACCAGAGAGAATAAAAGTATTGGAGGTTGGAATTGGAGGTATACATCTGGTGCAGGAATTACATTATAAATATGATATTTTAGTACTGGTAGATGCAGTAGATTGGGATGGTGTTCCCGGAGAATTATTTTTTAGGGAGGTAGAATCTATTACCGATATAGAGAAACTACCGGTTTTTGAAAAGCGAACATTTTTGGCAGATATGCATTATACCAGCCCTATGAGAGCGCTGATGTTAGCTAAAGCACTGGGCGTGTTGCCCAAGCAAGTTTTTATATTTGGCTGTAAAGCACTAGAACATGACGATTTTGCTATTGGAATGAGCAGCGTGATGCAGGAAGCAATACCAAAAGCTGTAATTAAGCTTAAAGAATGGCTTAAAATATAAAATGATCATCTTGTAAGAGTTTGATAATCAGATAAAAAATATTATTTTTATATAAATTGGCTTGTCATGAAAAAAGAATCAAGTTCTACTTCAGAAAATAAAAAGGTCACAAGAAATCAAGAACAAAAAGTTCCCTGGAGCTTTTCTTTAATGGTCAAAGACCTTGTAGATCCTATCACCATAAAAAGAATGCAAATTTTAAAAATTGGGGTACTAGTTCTTATTGTTGCGGGGATTGGTTACGCCATTTATGATAATTTTTTAAGGCAACCTACTGGCGAAGAATTGATTGCAGAACTGGTAGATAGTGCCGGAGGTATGGAAGCCTGGAATAATTTAAAATTTGGAGAATTTACCCGAACTCATAATCTATATAGCGATAAAGGAAAATTACTGGATGTAACTAAAGAAACCTTTTATTTTAAAAAGACCGATAATGGAGTTAAACTACAGGTGAAGTCTGTAGATCACGAAGGCGAGGAAATTTGGGTTGGTCAAGATGAAAATGGATATTGGGCTACGAAAGACCATCATTTTGCAGATGCCAAGACTACTGCACAAGAGCATGGAATGATGTGCGACTCAAAATTTTGCGAACCATTGTGTGCATCTTCTATGGCATTTTTTAGATTTTCTATGCCATTTAAACTAACAGATCCCGGAGTACAAGCCAGTTTGGGGTCCACAGATTTTAGCATGCTTAATTTTAATCCGGTGCAACATTTAGATATGGAACCACTTGTTCTGGACATTTCTTATGCTCCTGAAGTTGGTAGAGATCGCTGGAAATTTTTCGTAGATCCTAACGATAAGTTGATCCATAAGATAGAATACTATAATAAATCTGATATGGGGGAAATTCGACCAGAGGAGATCTATTGGTCAGATCATAAAACTGTGAATGGAATAACCTTTAGTCATAAATGGACAAGGTATTGGCCAAATGGCAAGATCATGGATGAATATGTATATTCTGATGTGGATTTCACCACTGAAATTGCCGATGAATTCTTTAACAGACCTACAGATCTGGATTATGATATCGCCGGTACTAATTAATTGAAAAGTCCTGTAATGTAATCCTTTGTTGTTTCCAATGTCCTGATCGGTGCGGCAATCATCAATATCCTCAATCTGGATTACCGGGAAACAGTCGCCCAGACTTCTGATAATATGTATCTCCAATAAGGACTGATGTTTTTACAAACCAGTGATGGTGATGAAGCCTTAATCGTTCAAAACTAGCAGGCCTTCGAAAAAACCGACAATTGGAATATTTACTAAAAATATTCGGTTAGTCAGGTGTTTGGAATGGCTGTTAAATAAAACTTCCGAATTTTTCAAAATGGCAGGTATATCCATTTGGTTTTCTCACCAAATAATCCTGATGTTCTGGCTCTGCCGGCCAAAATTTCGTAAAAGCCTCCAGAGTTGTTACGGCATCACCTTGCCATCTACCGGAATCGTTCACTATCCTGATAACCTCTTTCGATACTTCCTTTTCTTCATCATTTTGAAAAAATATTGTCGATCTGTAACTGGATCCCCTATCGTTACCCTGTTGATCCAGAGTGGTGGGATTATGAATTCTAAAGAAGTAATCTAATAGTTGTTTAAAGGATGTTTCGCTGGGGTCGTATGTAATTTCAATTCCCTCGGCGTGACCGGGATGGTTTCCGTAAGTAGGGTTTCCATTGTCACCCCCTAAATAACCCACTTCGGTATCTTTTACTCCTGGTCTAACCCTAAAAAGATCCTCCATCCCCCAGAAACATCCTCCAGCTAAATATGCTTTTTTATAATTGTCCATTTTTTATATTTTTTTAAAAGGTAATCTTTATCTGTTTTTGCTTCCTAATTAAGCTAATTATTGGAGAGAGAGAGCGTAAAAGACACTTTACAACTGTTTCTGATATTTCCTATTGATCTTTTATCGTCGTTCCCTTTTCCATTTGTAATTAATGCAATATCGCAGCCCACCAGGTGCTGGCCCATCTGGAAACACTGTCTGGGGTGGGATTCCATTTTCTATAGGCTTTTAGCCAGGTCTTCTATTGCTTTTACCACCGGAGCATTTTCATTGTGATCTATTACCGAAATTCCTTTTAGATCTGCTTCCATTACATTCTCATCAAAAGGGACAAATACAGCTATAGGCAAATTTATCTTTTTGCAATATTCAGTAATCGCCATTTTTTCTTCATCATTTCGAACCTTATTAGCGATGGCTTCAATTTTCTCTATTCCAAGTTGTCGTGCCAAATCAGCAAACCTTGAGGCAGCCTCTAAAGATCTAAAATAGGGTTCCACTACCGTATAGATCTTGTCTACATACCTTGAAGTTCCTCTTTTCATATGCTCTAGAGAAGCCTCCGTATCTAAAATGGTGATTTGAGTTTCTTTGGAAGACAATGCCGAATGTACCAATTCTCTCACCACAGTATGAGAACCACACATACAACCTGTACCTGCAATTTCTGGTTTTCCAACCATTAATAGCGTTACATTATCGGGTGCTTTTTGCCCAAATTTATGTAAGATTTCCTCAAATGGCATTTTAACCTGGAATCTCCATTTCCCTTCAGCTTCCTCCACACGTTCAATAATATCGGTACTGAGGGATGGGGGAGGTGTAGCATTTTTATCTATCCCTAGAACAACTGACAAATTTGGATTAGGATCTCCATCTATCGCCAAAACTTCATTATTGGATCGTCCTAGAACCCTGCATAGTGTTCCACTAACTGTTGTTTTTCCAACTCCTCCTTTTCCGGCAATAGCTATTTTCATTTTTTACGTTTTTCTGAGTGATTTATTTTTTCTGAAGTATGATTTTTAATTCAACAGTTCATCCAATTCTCCTGTACCATCCAGAAAATTCATTGTTCTAACAGCTTCTTCTTCATCTATAATGGTCATGGCAACACCAACATGTACTAAAATATAATCTCCAATCTTTGCCTCAGGAACTAAACTCAAATTGATCTTTTTGATTATTCCTCCAAAGGATACTTTCCCAATTTGAAAAACACTGTCAATTTGGTCTTCAAAAGAAATTATTTTTCCCGGAATAGCTAAACACATAAGAGCAGATTTTTAAATTATATTGAAAATACGAAGAAATAACGAGAGCGTTTAATGCTCATAATATTTTAATTGTGGTAAAATGATTGCTTCACACTCTAACCAGCCTGTTTTAGTGAGTAATGGCAATAATTGATTCCAAACCATTACTTTAAAATTCCCTTCCCCATCCAGTTCTTCTCCAACAATTTGCTGTTGCGTTAACCAAAATGTTATGATCATCCAAATGGTGTGTGCTGTATTCTTATAATGATTCTCTTGTAACTCTTCTTTTAAAATTCCTTTTTCAATATTCAAGAGCATCCATTTTTTTATTTGTGTTATCATTTGATCTATATAAACCTTCCTTTTTTCGTGGATAGATGGATATGCCCTCTTTATTTCTATAAAATCTAAAAAATAGAAAGAATAATTCTTCAATAGAAAATAGTATCCAGATAGATGATTATCGAAATCGATGAGATATGGAAAGCTATGATCTATGGCGAGTAAAGGTGTGATTTCGTTTTCCAATTGCTCATCTATAGCAACAACGATAGCTTTTTTGCTGTAATAGTGATACGCCAGATTCCCTACACTTATCCCGGACTCATCTGCAATCTTTTGAAGACGGACATTTACCAATCCATGCTCATTAAATAATTTTATGGCGGCGGTTAATATTTTAGGTTTAGTTGAATTCATTTACACGTTTCTTGGGTTAGCAGATCCTGGGTAATTGTTCCCCTACCAACATATTCACTACTCTTTTTCCTCCAATGCTACTGGTTAAAACTACTTGTCCTGTATGTTCCTTTACAATTTCGCCAATAATAGATGCATTTGTACAGCCTTCAAAAGTGCGAAGTTTTTGCAAAAACATATCTGCAATTTCAACACTTACAATACTTATAAAAATCCCTTCATTGGCAACATATAATGGGTCTAATCCAAGTAGTTCGCAAGCACCCAACACTTGTTCATCAATAGGAATATGTTCTTGATAGATATCTATTCCGAGTTTGGAGTCCCGGGAAATCTCTGTGAGTACGGTAGCTACACCACCTCTAGTTGGATCTTTCAATAAATGGATCTTATCTCCAAATTCATCTAAAAGAGAACTGACAATCTGATTTAAATTACGGGTGTCACTTAAAATATCGGTTTCAAACTCGAGCCCTTCCCTTACAGACATAATGGCGATTCCATGAGTTGCAAGGTTGTCACTCACAATTATTTTATCCCCAATTTCAACTCTGGAAAGATCAATATGGGCTTTAGGGTGAATCTTTCCGATTCCCGTTGTATTTATGAAGATCTTATCGCCTTTTCCACGTTCTACAACCTTGGTATCTCCAGTTACAATCTGTACTCCTGCTTTTTCGCTTGCAAATTTAATGGCTACCAAAATTTTCCAAAACTCTTCCATGCTTAAACCTTCTTCAATTATAAAGCTCAGAGAAAGATATTCAGGGATCGCGCCGCACATCGCGAGATCATTTACTGTCCCATTAACTGCTAATTCACCTATATTAGAATCTGGAAAAAATATTGGGGAGATTACAAAACTATCTGTTGTAAA
>JBBSVD010000062.1:0-12801 GCA_038233835.1 Flavobacteriales bacterium
CAAACTGATTTTTTCATTAAAGACGTTTGAAATGCCTAATTAAACTACCTTTTCAGTATTATTCTTTGTTCGTAAACACCATAACGAGACAAAAAAATTATTTATTTATGCACGAGTTACCGTTGATGGAAAACGCTTAGAAATCAGCCTAAAAAGGTCAATTTCGGTTAATAATTGGGACGTCTCAAAAGGACGTGCTCGGGGAACTGCTCCAAAAGCAAGAAGTTTAAACCAGTATTTAGACCAGGTTTATACTAAGTTTCTGGATTACCACAAGCTACTATCTTCAGAGAACAAGGTAACATCGGCTCAAAGTATCAAAGCCCGTTTCTACTTTTAGATATTAGTCCTAAATAAAAATTAAAGACAAAAAGTATTATTGTAATACCAAATATGGGGAAAATCCCTTATCCAATTCCTTTCTTATTTTTTTTAGTTTTATACATATCGAATTTTCTCCATTTATTCTATCCTACTTATAATTGACTAAAATGCCAGTTTTCCACTGATTTTATTGCTAGGCACAATAAATATTAACTAATTAAATCTATTTAATTATGAAAAAGTTGACTACTTACCTGTCGCTATTAATCTGTTTAGCGACCTTATTTTCCTGTAGCCAGGATGATGTTAAAAATTTAAATGAAGAAAAAGCAACTTTATCCTTTGGATCATTGTTAAACGATCTTTCCGGAAATAGGGCTATGCTAAAAGAACATCTGGATGATATACCAGATTGTACAGATGGCACTCCTGCTTATGTGGAAGTAGCACTTTCTCAGGAAGGAAGTTGGGTAGTGGGAAGCGATACCAATCCTTTAAGGGTAGACATAAGTCCTAACGCAGCAGATTATGATGGGGACGGAGTGGATAACTATTTTACCAAATATTCTCAAGATCTTGAATTGGTACCAGGCACTTATACTCTAGAATATTTTACAGTATTTGATAGTGAAGGGAATGAGCTCTGGATAGCTCCCAGAAGTGGATTATTTGAAAACATGGTAGAAGCGGCGCTGCCCATGGATATTTCCTTGGGCGCGGGAGTAAAAAAATACGTCAGCGTAGATGTAGTATGTTATGACCGCCGTATGGTAAATGAATATGGATATTTATTTTTCGACCTCAACCAAACTGAAATTGAAATTATGAATTTCTGCATTTTTGGTAACTTTTGTGACGAAAATGGCAGGCACTCCCTTGCTGAATATGTAGTGGATGTATGGTATGGTAGCGATGATAGCGGCCAGATTCTACATTCTGATGTGGGTAATACTATTGAAATTAATAATAATGGTGATAAAACTTCTGAACCAGTTTGTTTAGCACTTCCAGATAATGAAGGAGAAGATAATTATTATATTGAAATTTCCATGAATGGCGTAGTGGTTCGTTCTGGTGTTATTACAGATGACGATGTAAAAGATTTATATAGAGGGGACGACAATGTAGATTATTTCCATTTCTTTGAAGGAAATTGTAATGCTACAGACAGTCCTGATCTTTTTGACAAAGGAGACGGGGAAGGGAATAAATCACAATTTACTGTTACTATTACAAATGTAGTAACTCCAAAGCCTATTTTTCAGAGTGGAGCCTTTAAAATTCCAGTAGGAGCAACTGATCAGGGTGGATTATTTCCAGGAGATGCTTATGAATTTGAGATAAATGCTGGGCCTGTGGTTTTACCGATGGATGGAGGTACAAGATTGTCTTTTGTCACGATGTTCGTACAGTCTAATGATCTTTTCTTTGCCCCTGACGAAGGGGGTATCCCTCTATACGATGGCAGCGGTAATCCAGTTGGGGCGAATGGACCAGAAGATGTTACCAATCAGGTTAATATTTATGATGCAGGAACAGAAGTGAACGAAGCTACTGGAGGGCCTAACCAAAAACCTCAACAGGCACCAACAGCCGAAGATCAGGGAATAGATGAAGATGGCGTTATAACCGAAATTACAGGCAATACCGATTCATTTGGAAATATTATTCCCGATGCAGACGAGGTTATTAAAGTAACTATAGAATATATTGCAAATGCTCAATTTAGAGTGCGTATAATGAATGTATCTACAGCAACAACTATTGCCACACCAGCTTTAGGCGAGGGTACAAGAGCAGCTGTTCCAATTTCTCCGGGAGTTTATGCCGTGCATACCATGCCTGCTCCATTCTTTAAAATAGGACAACCTGCTGCTAATGCCGGCTTGGTTTCTAGTGAAGAAGGAGTAGAAAACATCGCGGAAGATGGTTTCCCGGCAGCTTTGGCCGGAGATACTTTTGCAGCTACCGGATTGATCGTTCCATTGTCTCCTGGAGCTTGGGCTGTACATGAGGAAGGAACCATGCCTATCTATGCTCTTGGTGTACCGGTATTTGGCAACGGTCTGGAAGCGGTAGCAGAAGATGGAACGTCTATGGCTCTCGCAAATTATTTAAGTACATTGGCAACAGTTAGTGTCTCTGCTGCATTTAATACGCCTGTAGGCGCATCTAGCCCGGGACCAATTGGCCCAGGTCAAAGTTATAAGTTTTCTTTTACGGCTTCGGAAGGGATGAATTTATCTCTGGCAACAATGTTTATCCAAAGTAATGACTGGTTCTACAGTTTTGATGAAACTGGAATTCCATTATTCAATAATGGGGTCGCGATTAATGGTAATATTACCTCTCAGGTATTTTTATATGATGCTGGAACAGAAATCGATGAATATCCGGGTGCGGGATTGTTTCAGGTAATTAGGCAACCGGCCTCGAACACCGGTGCGCCAGATCCCAATAATTTAATACGCTTGGTGGGTGATTCCGAATTTAATAACGTTCCACCTACATCACAGGTAATTATGATAACAATAGAATCAAATTAATTCTGTGGTTAATTTTGATATAGTAAACAGCCCCGTGTGGGCTGTTTCTTTTATTTAAGCTGAGATTTTCCGCTATTTTCACAAGGGTCTAAACCATTATAATTCCAATTATAAATTTTAACTAGCCCATTGATCCCTCATTAAGGGATTAATTCCCCGCCCGATAAGCTATCTGGATGCCTAGAATTTTCAAAAATATTTTTCTCCAGAAGGCTCGGGAAATAGCTTTTGGGTCTGCAGTTAACGTTCGGGAGGACTTAACTCGAGATTCTTTAAATATAAATGCTCTATAAATACAGATAAGAATAGTTCATTTTAACCATAACCACATTTGTTAAAAATTGCAATAAAGAAAAGCAGTAAAAAAAATAGATTTCCTCAGGTACCCACTCAACTCTATAAGATATCTACTAAGTAGTCCATTAAACTTGAAATATTAAAAATTAGGGTATAACCCCCATATAAAATATTTTTTATCTTATTTAACTTTAATCAATTAGGTTAATTATGATTCTATAAAAGTAGAAACTTCGATTAAGTAACCGATCCCCTCTCCTTTTTTAAAGTATTCAAAGTAACTAATTAAGAGTATTTATTAATTATAACTATTTTATCATGAAAAAACTATCCAAGTATTTTTCGCTAATAATCTGTTTAGCGACCTTATTTTCCTGTAGCCAGGATGATGTAAAAAACTTAAGTGAAGAAAAAGCAACTTTATCCTTTGGATCATTGTTAAACGATCTTTCCGGGAATAGAGCTATGCTAAAAGAACATCTGGATGATATACCGGATTGTACAGATGGCATGCCTGCTTACGTTGAAGTAGCACTTTCTCAGGGAGGAAGTTGGGTAGTGGGAAGCGATACCAATCCTTTGAGGGTAGACTTAAGCCCTAATGCAGCAGATTATGATGGGGACGGAGTGGATAATTATTTTACCAAATATTCTCCTGATCTTGAATTGGTACCAGGTACTTATACCCTGGAATATTTTACAGTATTTGATAATGAAGGAAATAAGCTCTGGATAGCTCCCAGAAGTGGATTATTTGAAAATATGGTGGGAGCAGCGCTGCCCATGGATATTCCTTTGGGCGCGGGAGTCAAAAAATACGTCAGTGTAGATGTAGTATGTTATGACCGCCGCATGGTTAATGAATATGGTTATTTATTTTTCGATCTCAACCAGAATGAAATAATGAATTTCTGTATTTTCGGTAACTTTTGTGATGAAAACGGCAGGCATTTTCCCGCACATTTTAGTGCCAGCGCTTGGATTTATACTGGAGATCCTCAAAACCCCAGAGGACAAAGCATCAGTTTAATTACCATGAACGAAGTAGGCGTGAATTCTAACGGAGATGCCTTTGCAAAACCCCTTTGTATTGCTTTGGTAGATAAAAGTGGTACAGATGAGTATTATGTAGAAATTACTTTATTAGAGTCAGATGCCTATGATGCACCACCAAAGCTTATTAGAAGCGGAGTGATTACAGATACAGATGTAAGGTCTCTTTACAGCGGAGATAATTCCACCGAATATTTCCATTTTATGGAAGGAAATTGTAATGCGGAAGACACCCCTGATCTTTTTAATGATATCTTGATGGCAGATAATATAATTAAAGTTCCCAATGGTTTTAAAGCCGAAAAAATTGCAGATGGCTTGCACCTACCCACCACTATGACTTGGGATGATGAGGGAAATATGTTTGTAGCAGAAGCCGGAGGTGGATTATTTCCCGAACAACTCGCGCCTATGCGCATTGTGCAAATAAAGCCAGATGGCTCCAAGGTAGAGATTGCCAACTTAAGTAATAATCCCGGCATTAAACCCTCAATTGTGGGTCTTATCTGGTATAATGGCTGGTTTTATATAACACATCGGGCTGAGGATCTTACCGGGGCTGTTTCTAGGGTAAGTAAAACAGGACAGGTAGAGCTAGTTTTTAAAGGCATAATAGATAGCCAAGCAGAACATCAAATTAACGATATAAAGGTAGGCCCTGATGGCATGATGTATGTGGCTGTGGGCCCTGCAGGAAATGCCGGTGTAGTGGACCCTTCCATAGCGCCTTGGGTATTGAAAAGTCCTAACCTGCACACCACGCCTTGTCAAGATATTGTATTGATAGGTAAGAATTTTGAAACCCCTAATTTCCTAACCGCAGATGAAAATGATAAAGTAAGAACAGGTGCTTTTGTTCCCTTTGGGACAGAAACAAGCCCTGGGCAAGTAATTAAGGGAGTAAGTTTATGCGGTGGTTCCATTCTAAAATTTAATCCTGAGAATCCAATGGGTACTATAACTACTCATGCCTGGGGATTCAGAAATCTTATAGGTCTAACTTGGGACAGTAATGGAAATATGTATGCCGCAGAAAACGGATACGATAATCGGGGTGCAAGGCCTGTTAATGATGAACTAGATGCCTCCCTGCGTATACATGAAGGCATGTGGTATGGAGTGCCAGATTTTTCTGCCGCCAGAGAACCTTTAACCGATCCTAAATTTGAAGTACCGGATAATTTACAGGCTCCTGTTTATATTAATAATACATTTATAGGAAAAGATCTCGGATTTGTGATAGATCATGCTGCCAGTGGTCTTATCCCACCAGATCCATCGGTGGTAGTTGGACGACATGAATTTAATTCCTCCCCCAGTATGCTGGATGTTGCCCCGGCTTCTTGGAATGAATTTGCGGGACATTTATTTATTTCAGAATGGGGAGATTTAGCTCCGCCAACCAATCCATTAAGAAACGGTCCGGCTGGCTTCCAGGTAGTACGTGTGGATCCGACAAATGGAAATTTAGAAACATTTGTCTCAAATACCACTGGCGATGGACCAGCCTCTCGATTTGGTTTGGAAGGAAAAGGATTAGATCGTCCTTTTGGAGTAAAATTTGGTCCCGACGGTGCTTTGTATGTAGTTGATTATGGGGTGGTAACAATAGATTACACCAAAGCTCCTCCTTACGCTTATAGGGAAAACACAGGTGGTATCTGGAAAATTACCAAAATATCAGAATAGCTTCTCCTTTAGAAGTAGAAGCTTAGCTATATCAATATATAAATACCATTATTGACAATTCCTTTTTAGACCCCATAGCTTTTGTAAATCAATAGCTATGAGGTCTTATAGGAATTTATACTGAAACGGTTTTTAATGAGAGTCTGTTTTGAAGAAATCATATCTCTATATTTCAAGGGACCATAAATGTGAATAACTTTCGATATTTCTTTTTTAATTAATGTTATCCAAAAGAATATATCCAAATAAGATTCTGTACATTAAGGACATTATCAAAACGCTACTAATACCAGCAGCCAATATATAAAGTGAATATTTAAGTAAAATTCTTTTTCGCTCTAAGGCCTTCCCTAAATAAAAAATATCTTCTATCATCGAGTTATGTATTAAAGTTATATTCTCTGTCATTGAAAGCATTGCCTTCCTATATTCTTTTAAATGTAAATCTTTAAAGTTTCCAAAAAACAATGGATTGCCTTTCCTATTACTTAGATCTTCTATAGATAATTTACCGTGGGAACCTTCTTGTGTAATTGCAAGCATGGAATAAGTCATAGAAATTAAAGAAGTGAGACCGGCAACTCCAAAAATGACAAATTTAAATTCATGGATGTTTTGGGTTAGAATAATTTGGCTAATGATAAGTGAAATAATTAGAGCATCAATTGTTAATAGAATGCGTGCCTTGCGATCCACCATCTGGTTCATAATATAATGATTACGGCTAGTGGTAGTAAGCATACTGGTAAAAGCTTTTTCGCTCGCATCCTTTCTTTTCTTATTCTCCTTTAAAACTTTTTTATCTAATTTTAAAGCTTCATCATCTGGGTTTAATGAATTCTCCTCCATAAATGTATGTTTATTATTTATTGCATTTAAGCGTATAAACTTTCTGCAATGATAATTGCCAGGAGGATATTGAATATACCAATAATTATTTAATTTCTTTCTTAAATTTTGAGAATTAGGCTTCTATAATTTTCTTAGACATGGACTTGAGAAAATGAAAAGATTAATAATCGGGAACGATTAAGAAATGATACTTTGAATACCTAATAACCTTTTCTATTCCATAGGAATTATGTATAATTAATTAAAGAATTGTTGATGAGACTTATTACTTATAAATTACAACAAAATCATTAATAATAAGATGGAAGCTTTTAAATTAATGAAAATGGAGAGATCACTTTCGATACTGCTTATAAATGTATAATGTAATTTATAAATTATGAATTCACATTTTTTTAATTGATTGCCAGACACCTCAATTCTATCTAATTAAAAAATGATTTTTAAATACAATTCTATAAGGTTTCGAGAATTTTAGTTCGCATTCGATGTAAGATAGACTCCTTATAATAAGATTATATAGAAGCCTCAAATGGAGGCTTACAGTTTTCTGATTTTATTTTAAAGTTTGATTATTGAAGTGCTTATTGCAGTAAATTATAACTAAATATTAATAATTTATTGCAATAAGCACTTATCAACTGGCCGAAGAAAAGAAATATTCTTGTGTTTACATACGATTTATTTTTAATTCCAATAAATAAGCTACTACCATTCAGAGGCTAAGTCATTAACATATTTATGTATCGTACCTTTTCTGAATTTCTCATATAATGCGACCATTTCTTCATTTGAGAAATAGCTAGAAAATTGAGGATTCTCCTGCATCAGCAATTTGTGAAATTCGACATTATCTACAGATTTTTTTGCGTTTTTTCTTAGCAGTTCAACTAGCTGTATTCTAGAATAAACTTTTTGGCCTATTTGGTAGGTATCTTTAGATTGTCTTGATTTACTCACAAAATCACGATACTTAAACTTTTCTTTTGTAATCACATCTATAGTGAAATCTGAAAGGGGATTAAATTGAGCAACAGAAGGCTCGTTCTTCAAGGATGAGTTTAAATCCTTTTTGTAGTCTTGTGCAGTGATTGATACTGAGAAAACTATTAATGCAAATGTTAGAAATAAAGTTTTCATGATATTAAATGTTTAAATTGATGTTATTTCTATATCTAAGGATATGGAAATAATCAATTTTCTATCACTTCCTATCCGTTATATTTTTTTTGTACTATCATCATTTCTAAACTGTTATATAAAATTACTCAACAGTTTAGTAATTAAAAAGTGTTTACTGATTTTTAACATCGAAATAAAATTACAAGTGTTAATTTAATTTTTAAATACCACTTAATTTCTTTCATAAATATTTTGAGATTCCATTTGATAAGAATAATAAAAATTTCTACTATATTTATTTATGTTTATTAATTATTACTTCTATTTTTTTTATGAAAATATGTTTGAGAAGAGTTTTTTTATCAAGTATTAGAGTATTTGTTCTTATTTAATTTGTTCGAAAATTATATAACAAAAAGTAGTAATTTGCGTTAAACTCAAAATTAGTTGGAAGTATTTCTAAAATATCTCACTCATGTTCAAATTTAATTATAGTCTGCTTCTTGTTGCTAGTTTCTTAGCTGTACTTATGAGCTGTAATAAAGTTAATAATGTCGAGACCTTACCAGAACCTGTTGTAGAGCGAAGCTTACCAAAAAGCCAAATTGAAAAGGAGGTAGATATTAAAAAATCCTATTGTTTTAGAAATGAAACTCCCTATAATGGAAATGCAGAAGATATTGATATTTTGGAATTAAAATTAGATGTAATTGGGAACTCGGTTTCCGGTATATATAATTGGTTGCCAAAATTTAAAGATCGTAGAGAAGGTACTATAACAGGGATAATTGAAGACAATATGATTATCGGAAAATATGAATTTACTCAAGAAGGGAAAGTGGCTAGTATCCCTATAGAAATTAATTTAAAAGAAGATTCTGTAATCATATCTGAAGACACAAAAGGAATTGGCATTGGTGCCACTATAGATAGAACTAATTGCTCACTTTAAATACTTCCTTCTTTAAATTAAATTTCTTCTAAAAATTAATTAATAATTAGTACAATTCCAGAAAATAAAAGCAACACTAGCAGTACTTTTTTAAAATAGAATTCATTTATCTTGGTGTAAACCAATTTTCCAATATATTGGGCTAACAGAAATACAGGAAAGATAATTAAAGCTATTTTCCAATGAGCTAAGGTTAAAATTCCACTCACACTTAGCATAGGAATACGAACTATAGTAATTAAACCCATGATTCCTATCATTGTTGCTCGAAAGGTTTTAACATCTATCGCCATTGTTTTTACGGATATAACATATAGCGGCCCACCAGTAGAAAACACTCCAGAAAAAAAACCTCCTAGAATTCCAAAAATCGCAACAAATTTTCTTCCTACTTCAAATTGGCTTTTTATTAAAGAAACATAAATAACATATAGTATAATAAAAATGCCTAAGGCTTTCTTTAGTAGAATAGGATTTGTGAATGCAAGAACTAGAATACCTATTATAACTCCAATTATGGTAGGAATGGCCAATCTGGATAAAATAGAGAAGTCTATATTATTCCATTCTTTATTTATAAGGAAAATGCTAGAAAAAATATAGAATATAGAAATATAGGCTATTGCATCTGGAAGGGCAACACTTAACAATAATATAGGCAGGGCAATTAGAGAACCAGCAAAACCTACAACGGTTTGTACAAAAAAACCAAAAAAAATAGCTATTGCAACAATAATATAAATATGAATATCCATAATTAGCACATAATTTAAAACAAAATTACATGGTCATTTATTGATTAGGAAACTTATTAATTGGTATAAATGAAATAATTCCAATTAATAAATGTAATTTTAGTTAATAAAGCAATGATTCAATGTTAGACAATATAGACCGAAAAATTATAGAGGTATTAAAACAAAATTCCAGAGCATCATTTGTTGATATGGGAAAACAAATTCCACTATCAGCTTCCTCAGTTAGAGAACGTATTCAAAAATTAGAAGAGTTAGAAATAATAAAGGCTTATAGCTTAAAGTTAGATCACGCCAAAATGGGATATGGACTTGAAGTTTTTATTATGATAAAATTATTTAGCGGAAAATTAAAAAGTTTTATGGGAGCTTTAGATGCTTTTCCTGAGATCATCAGGGCCTCCAGAATAACTGGTTCACATAATATACATATGAAGGTTGTATTAAAAGATCAATTGCATCTACAACAATTTATAGACAAGCTAATAAACTATGGAGAACCAACCACTCATTTAATACTTTCGGAGTTAAAATAACTTCTGTTTTTACTCTTTGTCGATTATATAGTAATTTACATAGAAGATGTTAATTATTACTGTGAAATTTTGTTTATTAATTCTACATTTATCATCCCATTTGCTACTAAAAATTATCTTAACCGCTTCTAAATGCAGGTATGGCATCAATTTTATTTAATAATTGAAGTTATGAATACCATTTTAGAATCAGAAATATTATCCCAGAAATCAGTTTCTTACATCGCCTCTGTTAAAATGCACGTAGATGAAATTTATAATAATCATCAAATATTTGGTTTATCTCTAGAAACTTTAGAGCTAACCCGAAGATTTTACAATTTATGTGCTCCACTGGATAAATTAGCACAGATGGAGATATATGAATTGAACCATTTAATGTCTATTTCACAACACTTGGAAAGAAATTTGGTACAGGAGTCAGTTTAAATTTTCTAAGATTAAGCTGAAAAAGAAGTAGTTAGAAATAGCTGCTTCTTTTTTTTTATTTTTTGGTTAAAAAAACCTTGTTTTAAATAGAAAGAGACTTATATTTGCACCGCGAAATCGGTCGCGTAGCTCAGCTGGATAGAGCACCTGCCTTCTAAGCAGGCGGTCCCAGGTTCGAATCCTGGCGCGATCACGCTGAAAAACCCCGTACTTACGGGGTTTTTTTTATTTTAAGAGAATTATTACCTGAAAAATTTTGTTGAAAAGGCACACTTTACGCACACAAATTGATATTTAACAATACTTTAATATAATTGATGTCTTTCAAATGTATTCTGTCTTAAATTTCCATATCTACAAAATTTGGTTATTATTTTTTCTGTAGAATAAAGTTTCATCTATTCTGGATCAAGACTAATCGTTATGTTCATGCAAAAATTGTGGTTAATCTGTAGAGGAAGAATTCTACATTTTTCACTCCTCTGAACTGTGCTCTAAAAGCTTTTATTTTTGCGATGAAAGATTCTGCCAATGAAATTATACTTCTGTTTAAAAACCTCTTTAAAAGAATTCTCTAGTTACTTTTACTATTAATCTATATCTGGATTAAATTCATAGAGCTTTTCATTAAGAGGTTTGTCCTTTTTACTAGTTGTGTAATTTATTTCTTATCCATTCAGCACATAACACTTCATTCCGTAAAAAACTCTATTCTGGGAAAAGCGCTTCATTATAAAATTCTTGGACAAAACTCCAACGCCTCCGCTTTCCATTCCACTTGCCCACTCATTCCCGAGAAAAGTCGGGAAGCGGCCAAACTCCATTCCCTTTTACATATTTAAAGTCAAGTCCGCTTTAGATTCTGCTTCAAATGGATAATCCCTCATCACAACGTACTCAGCCACTCCCCTAAATTCCGCATAAAAAACTTAATTCCGGGAAAAGAGCTTCACTACCAAAAGTCTTAGACACGACTCCAAAGCTTCCGATTTACATTCCACTTGTCCGCTCATTGCAGAGAAAAATCGGCAAGCGGCTAAATTGCATTCCTTTCTACTTCTTTAAAGTCAAGTCCGCTTTAAATCCTATTTCAAATGGATAATTTGTCATCACGATCAATTCTGCACATTCCCCTTCATTCCGCGAAAAGCTTCATTCCGGGCATAGAGCTTCACTACAAAAAGTTTTGGACACAATATAAAAATTACACATTTCCATTTCGCTACCCCGATAAAAAATCGAATTATTACATTACAGCTAGTAATTTTTGGATTGAGTCCGCCAGTCTGGAATTCAATTATTATTTTTTTTCTTCTATAAATTCCTTTAATACTTCCCATGTTTATTTAAATCCACTCCCCAGTGCCTTCTCTGTATTTACCTTTTTTTGTAATGCAAAATATAATTGAGACCGCTTCATCCTTGTTCTATAGTAATGGATATAACTCTACGGGAATAAATGAAATCATTGCAAAATCTGGAATTGCTAAAGCAACCCTTTACAGCCATTTTAATTCAAAAGAAGATGTTTGTATTGCTTACCTTAAGCATAAGAATGAAATTTTCATAATGGATATAACAACGTATTGCAAAGCACAAGCAGAAGGAAAACCACAAATAGTTGCAATTTTTGATTTCTTACAATTATTTTTTTTTAATGAAAATTTCAATGGTTGTTGGTGTATAAATACAGTTTCGGAAATCCCAAAAGGAAACGAAAAGATTAGAAATGAAATACAAGAACAGAAGATTATGTTTATCCAGATTATTTCGGAATTAGTAAAATACAACTTGCCAAACCTAACAGAAAATCAAATAATCCCATTATCAAGGCAAATCTATTTGCTATATGAGAGTGCTGTCTCAGAAAGTCATTTGCACAGAGCTGATTGGCCGATAAAGGAAATGAAAAATATATGTTCGCAAATCATAGAATAAAAAAATTTGCATATTAAAATACAGACTTGTCTGTTCATTATTAACATTTTTAAATAATTACGAATGAAAAATTTTAAAAACAAAGTTGCTATCATTGTGGGTGGAACCAGCGGAATAGGTAAATCTACTGCAGAGCATTTACTGAAAGAAGGAGTTATCGTTCACATTGTAGGGCGAAATACAGATAAAGTACAAGATGTTCCAAATCTTTTTAAACATACAGCAGATATCACCGATAGTGATCAGCTTGATAATTTGATTGGCGAAATCCAAAAATTTAAAACTATTGACTATCTGGTAAATGCTTC
>JBBSVD010000063.1:0-12695 GCA_038233835.1 Flavobacteriales bacterium
AACGATCCTGAAGAAATAGACTATACCAAATATGGTATTGAGGATGCTTTGATCATCGATAATACCGGTGCTTTTAGAGACAAAGAAGAACTAAGTAGACATTTAACTTCTAAAGGCGCTAGTAAAGTTTTACTTACTGCTCCAGGAAAAGGAATTCCAAACATAGTTCACGGAGTAAATCATAAAGAACATAATCCAGACGAGATCTCTATATTCTCTGCTGCATCTTGCACTACAAATGCAATAACACCAGTTCTTAAAGCTATAGAAGAGTCTTTGGGAGTGGTTCAAGGGCATTTGGAAACTATTCACGCTTATACCAACGATCAAAATTTGGTAGATAATATGCACAGCAAATACCGCAGAGGTCGTGCTGCAGCTTTAAATATGGTAATTACCGAAACTGGAGCAGGAAAAGCTGTTGCAAAAGCATTACCTGTATTTGAAGGAAAATTAACCTCTAATGCAATTAGAGTTCCTGTTCCTAATGGATCTTTAGCTATTTTGAATCTAGAGGTTCAAAGCCCAACTTCTATAGAAGGAGTTAATAGCATCCTTAAGAAATATGCTTTGGAAGGAGACTTAGTAGAGCAAATTAAATATTCTATAGATAATGAGCTGGTTTCTACAGATATCGTTGGATCTTCTGCCCCCGCTATTTATGACAGTAATGCAACTATAGCAACAGAAGATGGTAAACATATAGTGCTTTATATTTGGTATGATAATGAATATGGCTATAGCCATCAAGTTATTAGACTAGCAAAATACATTGCAAAAGTTAGAAGATTTACCTATTACTAGAATTTTAGAACTTAATAAATACTTTAAAGATCTACCCGTTGGGGTAGATCTTTTCTTTTTAATGTGATCCATTTCGGATTATTTGGTAAATTTCTAGTTGAAAATTATTTGGATGAAAAAAAATAAATCTCATAGAATTAGTATCAGGAGGAAACGCATAGTAATCCCTGCACTCATTTTAATCGTTATAATCGCCTTCAGAATATATCTTCCGTTTTGGGTAAAGGATTATGTAAATGAAGTATTGGCAGATATTCCCGGTTATTACGGACAAGTAGATGATATAGAAATTGCATTACTAAGAGGAGCTTACGTAATTAATGGGATGTATCTCAATAAAGTTGAAGCTAAAACTCAAGTTCCATTTTTAAATTTTCCAAATTCAGACATTTCTATAGAATGGAAATCTTTATTCAAAGGAAAGATAGTAAGTGAAATTATTATGTATGATCCTGAAGTGATCTATGTTTTTGAAGATCATGAGAATTCAGATGAAGATAAGACTGCAGATGTTGATGATTGGACAAAAGCCTTAACAGATCTAGTTCCTATAGAGATCAACCATTTTGAAGCACATCGAGGAAAAGTGGCATTTGTAGAACTTCAGGCAGATCCTAATATTGATTTATATGTGAATCAAGTTGAGTTAACAGCAGACAACCTTAGAAATGTAGTTAGGACTAAAAGGGTGCTCCCATCCCCTATTTCTGCAACCGGAATTTCTGTTGGAGAAGGAAAATTTCAACTTGATGGCGATTTAAATCTTATAAAAGAAATTCCAGATATGGATATGGAATTTTCTCTGGAAGCTGCAGATGTTACCGCTCTAAATGATTTTACTCGACATTATGCAGGAATAGACTTTGAAAGTGGAACATTTGAATTATTTAGTGAAATTGCTATTGCAGATGGACATTTAAAAGGTTACTTAAAACCTTTGCTGAAAGATTCCAAATTGATTGGTAAAGAAGATGGATTTTTAGGAGTACTTTGGGAAGGATTTGTTGGCTTCTTTAAATTTGCTTTAAAAAATCAGAAAACAGGGATTTTAGCTACAAAGATACCAATAGAAGGAGATCTAAATGATGTTGATGCCGGAGTTTGGCCTACAGTTTTCAACATCTTTAAGAATGCCTGGGTCCATGCATTTTCAGAAAATATAGATGGCGATATAGAGTTTAAGGACGCATTTAAAAATGAAGATCTTTCCAAAGAGAAAAAAAAGGAATTGAGACAGAAAAGAAGAGATGAGCGCCGAGCAGAAAGAAATAAGGATAAGGATTCTAATTAAATCTTACATAAGCTACCTTATTAGTCAAACCTCTCATTTCCGAATTAAAAGCCTGCAAAATAGGAAAAATGGCAATAAGTCATTTTCTGATGCGTTGTTAGGTTAGCCAAACCAAAAAATACTACAATGAATAAACTATTATTATTAACATTAAGTGTCTTCAGCTTTGCCTATTCGGCAAATGCACAGGATACTGAAGAAAGCACAACACCTGTAGAAGACGAGTTTACTAGAATTATTGAAGGTTCTAATGACTATCAAGGCTTCAAAGTTGTAGACTATAACGACCTTATTAAATTAAAAAAAAGCACTGCTAATTTTATTGAAGAATTAAATAATGAAATAGTAACTCAAAAGAATGCTATCTCTCAACAACAATCAGAAATTGCAAATCTAAAATCTGAGCTTGAAAAAACTCAAAAAGACCTTGTAGAAGTGACAGCAGATAAAGATGCAATCACTTTTCTTGGGATGCCTTTTAGCAAAGGCACCTATATGGGCCTAATGTGGGGAATAGTTGCGATACTTATTTTATTGCTTATATTCTTTATTTTCAGGTTTAAAAAAAGCCATGTTCAAACTTCTGAAGCAAAGAACAATCTAATTGAAACCGAAAGAGAATTTGAAGATTATAAGGCAAAAGCTTTAGTAAAGGAACAAAGACTTGGAAGGTTATTGCAAGATGAGAGAAATAAAGCAAGTGATAATTAAATAAGAATTTATCTTCTAATCCCAATCTAGTAATTTCGCATCTTTGCATTAGTAAAAAATAAAAGAATGCGCATAGATATTATTACAGTTGTTCCTGATATTCTTACAAGTCCTTTTGATGTTTCTATTTTAAAAAGAGCCATAGACAAAGGACTGGTGGAAATTCATTTGCACAACCTTCGTGATTATGTTACAGATAATTACAAGCAAATAGACGATTACCAATTTGGTGGTGGCGCGGGGATGGTCATGATGATCGAACCAATAGATAAATGTATTACAGATCTAAAATCTCAACGTGATTATGATGAAGTAATCTATATGACTCCCGATGGTGCTAAATTTGATCAGCGAACTGCAAATGCACTTTCTTTAAAAGAAAACATTATAATCCTATGCGGCCACTATAAAGGAGTAGATCAACGAGTGCGGGATCATTTTGTGACCCAAGAGATCTCAATAGGAGATTATGTACTCTCTGGTGGAGAATTGGCTGCAGCCGTAGTATGTGATTCAATAATAAGGCTTATTCCTGGAGTTTTAGGGAATGAAACTTCTGCGCTAACAGATTCTTTTCAGGATGACCTATTGGCACCTCCAGTTTATACAAGACCTGCAGAGTATAATGGCTGGAAAGTACCTGAGATTTTAACCTCTGGGAATTTCCCAAAAATTGAGGCCTGGAGAGAAGAACAGTCCTATGAGAGAACTAAACAATTACGACCAGATCTTTTAAATGAAGATTAATAGTAATTTAGCATGGTTTTTAAGATTAAATTATTTAATTTTGCACTCGTTTCTAAATCAACCTCTGGCGAAATCCGTGAATGTTGGTTTAGCGTTGACTTAAAATATTAATTATGGAATCCCTAATTAAATTCGTACAAGACGAATTCGTTACTAAAAAAGATTTTCCTGAATATTCAGCAGGTGACACAATTACTGTGTACTATGAAATTACGGAAGGCGCAAAAACTCGTACTCAGTTTTTTAGAGGTGTTGTTATTCAGATTAAAGGGACTGGTTTATCTAAGACTTTCACCATTAGAAAAATGAGTGGTACTGTAGGAGTAGAACGTATCTTCCCAGTTAATTTACCTGCATTGCAGAAAATTGAAGTTAATAAGCGTGGAGCCGTGAGAAGAGCTCGTATTTATTACTTTAGAGGTCTTACAGGTAAAAAAGCACGTATCAAAGAACAAAGAAGAAGATAGTTATCTTTCTCTTGAGAAAACAAAAAGCCCCTTTATTGGGGCTTTTTTTGTGCCTAATAATTAGTCTCTATGGAAATTTAATTTGAGAACAATAAATCATAATTTAACAAAATTGAGTATATTTTAAATTTAATATCTACTAATACAGATAGTATATATAATGAGAATTTTAAAGTTAACTAAGAAAAAATCAAAACTTTAAATTTCATCTTGCCGTTATTAATATTTATAATAGCTCATATCTTATTTTAACAATGGTTGAGGGTTAAAATATGGCAATTTTAATTTATTTAAATTACATTCGAGTTCATTAACCATTAAAAAATTAATAATGAAGAATTTGAGTATGAGAAAAATGGCGCTATCTCTTTGCGCAATGGGAGTATTATTCACCTCCTGTGAAAAAGATGAAGTAAATGAAAGTGTTGAGACTAATGCAATTCTAGTTGAAAATGCTCCTTTCCAAAATTACATGGTAATTACCAAAAGCACTGAATTAACAAAAAGTTCAGAAGATTTTCTGAAAGCCTCTGGAGGGACTATTATAAATACTATTCCAGAGATAGGAATTGCAATTGTAAATTCCAATAATCCGGATTTTATGCAAAAAACTATGAAAGGAGCAGAAATTCAGTCTGTTGTTCCAGATTATGAAATTAAATGGATTCCATCCACTCAAGGACAAGAGGTTAGCCTTCCATCTGAAGAGGTAACCCCTCCAAGTATTGGCAATGCAGAACCTTTGTATTTTTACCTTTGGGGAATGGATGCAATAGACGCACCTCAAGCCTGGAATGCTGGATATACTGGTAAAGGAGCTAGTGTATTTGTACTGGATTCAGGTATTGATGCAGAACACCCAGACCTTGCCCCTAACTTAAACACATCTAAATCTGCTTCATTTGTACCAGGAGAGGATTGGAACATTAGACCAGGAAGATATTTTAACCACGGAACTCACGTTTCAGGAACAATTGCAGCAGCTTCTAATAAGATTGGTGTTATTGGTGTAGCTTATGAGGCCGAACTTGTTGCTGTGAAAGTTTTATCAGAATATTCAGGAAGCGGTGCTTTTAGCTGGATAAATGCGGGAATTATTCACGCGGCCAATAAAGGAGCCGATGTTGTAAATATGAGCTTAGGTGGAACTGTAAATAAAAATGGCGGTTTTATAATAGACGCCGATGGAAAAAGGTTTAACATTCCCGCTAAAAATATCCAAGCATTAATTTTAGCTCAACAAAGAGCAGTAGATTATGCCTTCTCAAAGGGAGTTACAATTATTGCTTCTGCAGGAAACGACGGTGTTAATTATGATGGAAATACTTCATTCCTTAAAATGCCAGGAGGATTGAACAATGTAATTACAATTTCCGCTACTGCTCCAGAAGGTTGGAATTTTGATCCTTCGTCAAATTATGATGTTGCTGCAAGTTATACGACCTATGGTAAATCCCTAATTGATGTAGCGGCCCCAGGTGGTGATGGTGACGTTTCATTTCTTGATATGATTGTAAGTACAGGAAGTAATGGTTACTATTTTAGTGCAGGAACTAGTATGGCTGCACCACATGTAAGTGGAGTTGCAGCATTGATTATCGGTAAAAACGGTAAAATGGATCCTAGAGAGGTTGCTAGACAAATTGAAAATTCCTCTGATCAGATTGATGGTAATGGACAAAGTCTTTACTTTGGAAAAGGTAGAGTAAATGCTTTTAGAGCTGTTACTGAATAATTCTGAAAAATATATAGTTAAAAGCCCCTTTACTGGGGCTTTTTTTGTTTATAAGATTATCAAAACCCTGAGCTATCTTAGAAATTTCTAATAAAAATAAGCATCCAAATATTTTTAAAAAAACTGTAACTTGTTGATAAATAATAACTTAAGACTATTGATTATTTATGCTTTTGGTTGTAAATTTAACTGTACTTTCGTTGAAAGAATAATAGAATGACAAAAGGATTTCTATAAAATGAGTAAACTCAAAGTACTGTAAAGCATGTTCTTTACATATGTTCTTATCTTTTATAACCTATATTTTGTTACAAAAGCAGTTTAAAAGATTAGAACGTCTTTGATATCATTTAATCGCGTTTGTGATTACTTGATATCATGTGAAATAACGCACGAAGTAGGTTGTGGTAATTGACTTATGATTGATCTTTATGATCCAACGGTAAAGCGTTATTTCGTTAGAAGCCATTTCAATATATAAAGTATGTTGAAATGGCTTTTTTATTATTAAATTTTCCCTAAAACCTTGGTTTTAGCCACTTCTCCTCTATGATAAAATTTCTAAAAAACGTATCTTCGCGTGAATTAGGTTTTTACATCCTACTTTTCTTTTTAGAAACAATAATAATTAATAAACCTTATAAGATATAGGGGTTTTGTTCCCTAGCAATATTCGGTTTATTTAAAAATAATTAACTACATGAGTCAGAAATCCAAAATAGTTTATACAAAAACAGATGAAGCCCCAATGTTGGCAACATTTTCATTATTACCAATAATTAGAACTTTTACCAATTCTTCTAATATTGAAATTGAAGCTAAAGATATTTCTTTAGCAGCGCGAATCTTAGCCACTTTCTCTAATGATTTACCAGAAGAGCAACGAGTTCCAGATGCATTAAAGGAGTTAGGAGAATTGGTAACGAAACCTGAGGCTAATATAATTAAGCTTCCAAACATAAGTGCTTCAGAACCACAACTGGAAGCAGCCATAAAAGAGTTACAGGAAAAAGGTTTTAATTTGCCAAACTATCCTAGTGATCCAAAAAACGATTCAGAAAAACAAATAAAACAGAAATACGACAAGGTTAAAGGAAGTGCAGTAAACCCTATCTTACGAGAAGGAAATTCAGACAGGAGAGCACCAAAAGCTGTTAAGAATTACGCAAAAGAAAATCCGCACTCTATGGGAAAATGGGAGTCTACTTCTAAAACTCATGTTGCCACAATGGATCATGGTGATTTCTTTGCCAACGAAAAATCTTTGACATTTGATAATGCAGATACACTTTCTATTGTATTAGAAGATGAAACTGGAGGAACAACTATTTTAAAAGATAATTTAAAGATTCTTCCGGGAGAAATTGTAGATGCAACTATAATGAGTAAAAAAGCTTTGATCAGCTTTTTAACCGAACAAATAGCAGACGCAAAAGAAAAAAATGTGTTGTTCTCTTTACATATGAAGGCAACAATGATGAAGATCTCAGATCCTATTATTTTTGGACATGCAGTAAGAACTTACTTTAAGAATCTTTTTGAAAAATATGCAGAAACCTTTGATGAAATCGGGGTAAATGTAAATAGTGGACTTGGAGATTTATTAAATGCAATTGAGGATCTACCTCAAAATAAGAAATCAGAAATTGAAGCTAACATAAAATCTGGTTTCAAAAACGGACCTTCCTTGGCCATGGTTAATTCAGATAAAGGAATTACAAATCTTCACGTACCAAGTGATGTTATCATCGATGCTTCTATGCCAGCTATGATCCGCTCTTCTGGTAAAATGTGGAATTCTAATGGAGTATTAGAAGACACTAAAGCTGTGATCCCAGATAGCAGTTACGCCGGAATATACCAAGCCACAATAGATTTCTGTAAAGAGCATGGAGCTTTTGATCCTAAAACTATGGGAACAGTTCCCAATGTTGGATTGATGGCGCAAAAGGCTGAGGAATATGGTTCTCACGATAAAACTTTCGAAATTCCATCTAAGGGAACTGTAGTGGTTAAAAATGCTGAAGAAACTGTAATTATAGAACACAAAGTAGAAAAGGGAGATATTTGGAGAATGTGTCAGGTTAAGGATGCACCCATCCAGGATTGGGTTAAACTTGCCGTAACTAGAGCGAAGGCTTCCGGAATGCCCGCAATTTTCTGGCTAGATAAAAATAGAAGCCATGATGCAGAAGTTATAAAGAAAGTAGATAAGTATTTAGGTGAAGCTAATACTAATGGTTTAGACATTCAAACAATGGCTCCTTTTGATGCTACTATTCATACTTTAAAAAGAGTAAAAGCAGGAAAAGACACTATTTCTGTAAGCGGGAATGTTTTACGAGATTACCTTACAGATCTGTTCCCAATTTTAGAATTAGGTACCAGTGCAAAAATGTTATCTATAGTCCCATTGATGAATGGTGGTGGTTTATTTGAAACCGGCGCAGGTGGATCTGCTCCAAAACATATTCAACAATTCTTAGAAGAAGGACATTTAAGATGGGATTCTTTAGGTGAATTTTTGGCCTTGGCAGTCTCTTTAGAACATTTAGGAGAAAAATTCGATAATAAAAAAGCATTGATACTTTCTGAAACTTTGGATGAAGCAACAGAAGAATTTTTAAGAAATGATAAGTCTCCTTCTAGAAAGGTAAATGAATTGGATAACCGAGGTAGTCATTTCTACTTGGCACTTTACTGGGCACAAGGCCTGGCAAAACAAGATAAAGATCAATCTTTAAAAAAAGAATTTTCAATAGTTGCTTCGCAATTAGCAGAAAAAGAAACAAAAATTCTACAAGATCTAATTAATGCTCAAGGAAAAAAAGTTAATATTAATGGGTATTATTATCCTAACGAAGATCTAACTAGTAATGCTATGAGACCTAGCGAGACCCTGAACCAAATTATGGGGAAATAAAAATTCAAAAATAATTGAGTAGAGAAGCCTTGATGATCATCAGGGCTTTTTTATTTTTAAAAACACATGCTAAACATAATAGAATTGTTTCTTAAGAACCTTGTAGTTTTTGTGAGTATTACTGTACAAATCCTATATTTACTTAAAAAAACAAGATTGAAAAAATTATTCTCAGTAATCTTCCTTCTCTTTTTTAGCTTAGTTCAAGCCCAAGAGACCTTCACTCTTAATGGCGTTATAAAAGATGCTTCCAATAATGAAACTTTATATGGCGTTAATATATTAGTTACCAATTTAAATTCTGGAGTGGTTAGTAATGAATATGGTTTTTATTCTATTAAACTTCCTAAGGGAAGCCATAATATTCTAATTTCTTATTTAGGCTATAAGGAACAAAATTTCTCAATAAATATTACCGAAAATAGCACTTATAATTTTTCTTTGGAGGAAACTTCAGAGACATTAGAAGAAGTTCTAGTAACTAGTGATTCTCAAGCAACTAATATAAGAGCACCTGAAATGAGTGTAAATAGGTTAGACATTAGTACCATTCAAAAGTTACCAGTTGTTTTTGGAGAAGTGGATGTTGTAAAATCATTGTTATTACTCCCCGGAGTTTCAAATGCTGGCGAAGGATCTTCAGGATTCAATGTTCGAGGGGGTGCAGTAGATCAAAATCTTATTTTGTTAGATGAAGCTACCATTTACAATTCATCACATTTATTCGGACTATTTTCAGTTTTCAATCCGGATGCAATTAAAAATCTGAAACTATACAAAGGCGGTATTCCAGCTAAGTACGGCGGAAGAGTTTCATCTGTATTAGATATTTTTCAGAAGGACGGAAACAGTAAAGAGTTCAAAGCCAATGGAGGGATAGGAATAATTTCCAGCAGACTTCTAGCTGAAGGACCTATTGTAAAAGACAAAGGATCTTTCTTGGTAGGTGGTAGAAGTTCTTATGCTCATTTATTTCTCAAATTAACAGATAATGAAAACACTGCCTATTTCTACGATCTAAATACTAAGCTAAGCTATAGATTAGACAATAGTAACACTATCTTATTTTCGGGATATTTTGGGAGAGATGTATTTAATATAAATGAAAGCTTTAAGAACACCTATGGAAATGCTGTATTAAATTTAAGGTGGAATCATGTTCTCACAGATAATATTTTTACCAATCTTTCGGTAATATATAGCGATTACTATTATGGCTTAACCCTAGATTTTGTTGAATTCAATTGGAATAGTGGTATCAAAAACCTTAATTTAAAATACGACTTTAGTCAATATATAAATGAAAATATTAGCTTGGACTATGGAATGCAAAACACCTATTACGAATTTAATCCCGGTGAAATAGAGCCAAGCACTCCTACTTCTGGGATTAGAGATTATGAATTAACTAAAAAATATGCTTTTGAAAGTGCGCTCTATATATCTGCAGAACATCACATAAGCGATAATTTTACTGCAGAATATGGAATACGATTTAGCAATTTTTTTAGATTAGGTCAAGAAGAGCTAAAACTTTACAATAATGATCAGGCTGTAGTTTTTAATAATGATTTTAAAATTTATGAAAAGGCAGAACCAATTGGTTTTAAAACATTAGAGAAATCAAAAGTTGAAAAATATTTCAAAGCATTAGAACCTAGAATAGCATTGGCCTATAGTTTTAATGATAATCAATCTGTAAAGTTAAGCTATAACAGGATGAATCAGTACTTACATCTAATAACCAATACCAGCTCGCCCACTCCACTAGATATTTGGGCACCCAGCGGAAAATATATAGATCCTCAAGTACTTGACCAAATAGCTGTAGGTTATTTTGAAAATATTAAAAATGGCGAATACTCATTTGAAGTTGAAAGCTTTTATAAAAAAATAAAAAACAGGGTTAGTTATATAGATGGCGCAAATCTTATTGCTAATAATGCAATAGAACAAGTTATATTACCAGGAAAAGCAAGAGCCTATGGTTTAGAAGTGTTATTTAAAAAGAATACAGGAAATTTTACTGGATGGTTTGCCTACACTTTATCGAAATCCGAACAAAAGACACCGGGGAGAACTGCTTTGGAAACCGGAATTAATAATGGAACTTGGTATAATACTGCCTATGACAAAACACATGATATTTCTATAACTGCAAGCTATGAACTTAGCGATAAATGGCAATTAAATTCAAATTTTAATTACCAAACTGGTTTACCTACCACCTATCCAAATGCACAATATACATTTGAAGATTTAGTTATTCCTGTTTATTCTGCAAGAAATAGTGAACGATTACCTGCATATCACAGGCTAGATTTTTCAACAACATATACACCTTCCAAGAACAAAACTAGAAACTACAAGTCCTCATGGAACTTTGGCATCTATAATGTTTATGGCAGAAAGAATGCAGTTTCCCTAAGTTTCAGAAATAATGATGATACTGGCAGGAATGAAGCAGTACGTTTATCCATCTTTGGTATTATCCCTTCAGTAACTTATAATTTTAAGTTTTAGAAAATGAAAATTATTAATTACCTATTATTTTTTATATTGTTCGTGACTTTATATTCATGTGAAGAAGTGGTAGAAGTAGATCTGCAAGAATCAAAGCCAAGACTTGTAGTTGAAGCATCAATTATTTGGGAAAAAGGAAACAGTGGAAACACTCAAATTATAACCTTAACTACTACTAGTTCATACTTTGCTTCAGCTATTTCACCTGCGAAAGATGCTATGGTCGAAGTTATATCTTCTACGGGAGATACCTTCAATTTTAATGAGATAGAGCCAGGCATCTATGTTAATACTAATTTTCTTCCAGAAATCAACATGGAATACCGCCTGACTATTCGATATAAAAATGAAATGTATACCGCTAAAGAAATTATGATTCCTGTAGTTGAATTGGAGAATGTAGAACAAACACTTAATGGAGGTTTTAGTGGAAATGATATTGAATTAAAAGCATATTTTAACGATCCTGCAGAAATTTCCAATTATTATTTATTCAAATTCATTTTTGATGATCTATCTGTTCAAATATATGATGATGAATTTACCAATGGAAATAGAACTTTTGCCTATTTCTCTAATAAGGATTTAACGATTGGAGATGAAGTAAGATTTGAGATACAAGGGATATCAGAAAGTTTTTATGAATATCTTTATATTTTAAGTTCCCAGGCTGGAGAGAACAATGGTGGCCCCTTTCAAACTCAGCCAACCACGGTAAGGGGAAACATAATTAATGAAACCAATGAAGGCAATTTTGCATTTGGATATTTTAGACTTTCCCAGTCTAATAAGCTCGATTATAAAATTCAATAATTATTAGTGAAATTCATTTATAAATTATGAAACATACAAATAAAGAACTTTTGGGCAAAGGAATTAAATATTTAGCAGGAGCTCTACCATTAACCCTTTTAGGTCCTGTTGTGCTCTATTCTGCCTTTCACAATAAAGAGCATCCATACTATATTTTTGTTCTGATATTTGGGTTACTAGCTTTTATGGGTGCAATCGTTTTAATGTTTTTAGGAATTCGTACCATTATGAAAGCACTATTCGATTAACAACAGCATCCAGATTTAAATTCTCTTCTTATTTCCTATCAGAAATAGATTCTTACATATATTTTCTTACGTCGTCCCACTTCGGTTTCACCTCGTGCCGGGCTTTGCGCGCTACACGGTAGCTTGCTGCAATCCCTGGCCGAACTTTATTTATACATCCAGAAACCATAGCTCCAAAAAAATATTCTTGTTATCTCTCAGCGAAGTAATATCCATTACTCCCCAAACTATAAGAAACACAAAAAACCCCTCCATCTATGAACGAAGGGGTTTTTAGGATATATTGTAAACAAAAAAAGCACCTATCTTGACGATAAGTGCTTTTCAAAAAAAAGGCGACGACATACTCTCCCACAATACAGCAGTACCATCTGCGCTAACGGGCTTAACTTCTCTGTTCGGAATGGGAAGAGGTGAGCCCCGTTGCTATAGC
>JBBSVD010000064.1:0-12607 GCA_038233835.1 Flavobacteriales bacterium
AAGACTGTTGTTTTCCTCAGATTTACGCTTCATTTACAGCATACCTACTTTATATTTTGTTAATGGCTTTACAATAGTAACCTTAAAATTAACAGATATGAAAAATCAATTACTCAGACTTATTGCAGTTGCCGTAGTAGCATCTATAGTGCTTATTAGTTGGATGAAATCTAGAAGCGACGCTAATGCCGATTATGAATCTAATAAAGTAGAAATTAGAGATTCTCAGGAAAGCTCTGCAACTCAGGTAGGCTATATTTCTATAGATGAGGCTAAGAGCTAATATCAATTTTATTAAATTCTTAATTTTAATATCAGATGCCAAGCATACTGTAATAGGAATATTATGCTACATTTTTTATGTTCTCAAATTAGAATAAAGCACAATAAATCATTCTATAATAAATTTAATTCCACCAGTTACTATACTTGCGCTAAAATTAGAATTCCTATCGTATTTATTATATTTTAGATCGATACTCTTCAATCCTAAATTCCAGACATTAAAACTATTTAATAGATCTGTATAGGAAACTCCAAATCCATATTGATTAGCAGTATACTCAGAAATATCATAATCTGAAGTATAGAACTCATCCGTAGATAAATGACTTTCAAAAGGCGCAAAATAATCTGCCGCTGTTTGCATGTAGTACCTATACGATGGAAATAAAGTAAATTTCTGACTGATCTTTATAGGGATTTCTAAACTAGCAGTATGAGACTTTATTCCCCAATCATCGGTGTAATAACGATAATAGGAGCGAAGTACAAAAACTTCATTGACATAATAATTTAATCTTCCTCCAATTGCTATTTTTAATCTTGAATCTGGCAATCGTTCAATATCATCTGCCAATTGGAAATTCTCGATAAAAGAATCTGGTACATCACTAAAATATACTCGTTGAAATGGAGAGGAGAGCAAGCCTTTTTGCTGAATAAAATCTAGCATTAAAGAACCTTGCAAATTTTTTGAAAGGATCTGAGAAAATCCAAAGCCTAGGGAATACGAATTTCTTTCTTTGCTATCTAATTCTTTAAAATCTGGATTGTAGTTTTGATTTCCAATAATGGAGTTTCTATCAAAAATAAAGGGATCAAACCCATTGCGTGCATTTGCAAAAGACCTTAACTCAATTGGATAAAAAGTTTTCCAGGTATCTAAATAAACATTTAGATTTACATTAACTTCAGTATTCTTCTGGTTGAATAACTTGGTGTAGCTTCCTCCAGCTCCAATGGAAAAATAATCATATTCGGAAGAAACTGAAGCCTTCGCAGACCAGATATCATTCCTGCTATCTGAACTATGAGTATAAGTTCCTGTAACATTTCCCCAAAGGTCTGAAGAAGAAGCACCGGAACTTGCTACAAATGGATCTGCTAATTTATTACCATCAAAAGGATCCACATTACTTGAAGATGCAGAAGTATATGCAGAGATCCCTGCATCTATAGTTAAGATGTCATCGTCATTCAAAGGAATAGAAACTATAACAGTTCCGGTTGCATCGGTTAATTCTTCAGATCCAAATCCTCCACTAACTGCAGCATTATCTCCATCTTGTGAGTAATAACTTGATAAGAAATCTACTTCGGTATTTTCAAGTACTCGCTTTTTGTAAACGTCCGCGGAATCCTGAGAAAAGCCAATTAGGAAGCTAAATAGAAAGAATGGTAAAACTATATTTTGGGAAAAATTCATGTATAAATAAGATAATTATTAAAATTATGCTCTAATTGCATCCGCAACCACCGCCTGTTTTACCGCCATTTGCACCTGCAGCACCCTCTCGATAAGAATGAAAAGTAGTGGTGTTCCTATCTGCTTTTTTATCAGATAAGGCCATGTCAGGATCATTAATATTTATCTTTTCATATTCCTTAACAGCGACGCAAGAGGTCAGAGAAGCCACAAGCAGAACTATAATTATCACTTTTTTTATCATATTTTGTCTATCTCTATATTCTCTGAAGTATGAATAACACCTTTATAGTCTATAATTATGCATTCTATTTTCGGCAATTGGTTTACTCTATTTAAGCCTACTTCAATTCCCATTACAAAAATAGAAGTAGCAAGGGCGTCAGCTAATTCAGCCTTAGGAGCAAATACAGTAACACTAATAATTCCAGTTGTTGGATAACCAGTTCTGGGATCTATTATATGTGAATATTGCATTCCATTAAAAGTAACATATTTTTCATAATTACCAGAAGTTACCACAGCAGAATTTGTAACAGGCATTAATGCGAAGGCTTTATTTTTATCCATTGGATTGGTAATTGCCACTTTCCATTCTTTACCATCTGGTTGTAAGCCCCAAGTATTCATATCGCCAGAGGCGTTTATAATTCCAGCAACAACACCTTTTTCAATAAGTAAAGATTTGGCTTTATCTGCAGCATAGCCTTTACCTATGGCACCAAAGCCTATTTTCATCCCTTGAAATTTTAGGAATACAGTTATGCTATCTCGATCTAAAATAATGTTCTGATATCCAACTTTAGATACAGAATTTTTGATGTCTTCTTCTTTAGGCATATCAAGCATAGAGCCATCAAATTTCCAGATCTTATCCATCGAGGCGTAACTTATATCGAAAGCGCCATCAGACAATTTAGAAATTCCAATTGCTCGTTGAATAAGATCAAATAATTCCTGATCTACTTTTACTGGTTTTACTCCAGCATTTCTATTTATTTCTGAAGTTTGAGAATTGGGATCCCAAGAGGAGATCAGTTTCTCTATTCTTGATATTTCATTTACTGCTAGATCTATGTATTCATCTCCATTTTTAGCATCATTTGCAACCACCGTGATATCAAAACGGCTTCCCATAAGTTTTAGGGTGCGTTTATAAGGTACTTGAGCAAATGAAGAAAAAGTTATAAAAAGGATAATTAAGAGGAGGGAATGTTTATTCAAACTAATTAATTATAAGAAGAGAGTAATTTCTCAAATTGTTCAGGTTCCATATTTTGATAACCTGTAGTACCTTTTACTTCACCTTCAGCATTTAATACAACTACAAAAGGGAAGTATCCATTTTTATTATATTTTTCTGCTAAGGCTTTATTGCGTGCTTGTTGTTCTTTGGATAATGCATTTTTACTTCTTTTGGGGAAATCTGCTTTAAGCATTACAAAGTGAACTTTGGAGTATTCTTTAAATTCGGCAGTACTCCATACTTCTCGGTCTAGTTTGATACATGGCCCGCACCAATCTGAACCTTGAAAAACAAGTACGATAGGTTTTCTTTCTTTTCTAGCGATTTCTTTAGCTGTAGAAAGATCGGTTTGCCAATCTTGAGCGAAGAGACTGCTGAAGCCAATAAAAGTAAATATAAGTGTAATTAGGACTCTTTTCATCATAGTTGGTTTTAGTGTACTATACCAAGTATTCAATTACTAAACCAAAGTTGCAAATACTTTGTACAATGCTCATTTTATTTAACTTCATTTTATAGTTTAAGCCCAGGATAGGAGTAAGAATCAGTTACTTTTTTAACATTTCCTAGGTATTCTTTTCCACGTAATCGTTGTACGGGATATGAAGTCAATTCGCCATCCGGATATTTTTTAATTAATTGCTGAATGGATTTAATATCTAATTCATCATTAACTGGAACCAGCCAGTTGTCTGCTAGTTCTTTAGGTAAGAGCGTCGGCATTCTTGGACCATCTAGTTTTGGATTGTTGTGGATTTTCTCCAAAAGAGTATTTCCTTCCGTAGTGACTATGGAAAAAGTGTTCAAGGAAATATTTGCTTCTGGATCTGTCCATTCATTCCATAGACCAGCTAAAATTAAAGGTTCTTAATTTTTTGAAGAAATATATAACGGATAGGTCTTTCCATTTTGATGGTGATGCTCATAGAATCCATTGATATATATTAAACATCGCTGGTCTCTAGCCGATTCTCGAAAGGAAGGTTTTTCGAAGATAGTCTCTCCTCTTGCGTTAAGTGTATTGTTCCAAAATTTTTGCTGTTGTGTTTTGTCTTTTACCCAATGAGGTACTAAACCCCAAATAGCAACCTCAGGAATATCTGGTGATCTATCTGTATAAATCAATAATTTTGGATGCTGAAAACCGCTAGCGTGATATAATGGTAAATCTGTTAAAGGAAGAATAGATTCCTCGATCTCTTTAATTGCTTCAGCATCGTTTCTTCTCTTAGCCCTAGCCAACTGGACCTTTTTATTTGCTTTTATATCGTAACACATGATCTAAAGATAAAGAAGTATTACTTTTAATTTTCTTCTAAAATGGAATCTAAATTTTCTAGTGCAGCCGTAAATCCCTCCTTCATGCCCATTTCTAACAATTTCTCCAGATCGTCTAAAGTATTAAAGGTCAAATCAAAGTTTACTTTAGTGAGATTATTGTCTTCTTTAAAATAGGTGCTCCAGTGAATTTGTGGCAGATCTTGAATTAGTTCTCCTTTAGAGTTACAAAAGCCATCTAAGGCTGTAAAACTTTCTTGAGGTATAATAGTTTTATAATCTGTTCTACCCCAATGTTTATCTCCTTTTGGACCCATCATTACATATAACCACTTTCCACCTTCAGAAAAATCCATTTTCTCAGTTCTAGCTTTCCAAGGTTTAGGTGCCCACCATTGATCTAACATCTTACTATCTGTAAAAGCTATCCATACCTTAACCAAATGAACTGAAAAATTATGCTCAATATGTATCTTATTGTTTTTCTTGTCAAGATTAAATATTGTGGTTCTATTATTTTTCATACCTCCGATTTTTCAGCTCGAAAATGCTATTCAAAGGATTACCCTCATCCGCCATCTTTTCATTTAAAACAAATTTATTCCGAAGAAGCATATTTTTAGAATTTTCATTGTTTGTTTGGGTATAAGCTTCAATTTTATCTAATTCTAATTTAGTAAACCCAAATTTTAGAATCGCTTGTAACGCCTCATTCATAATTCCTTTTTTTTGGAATTTAGGATCTAGATCAAAGCCAACTTCTCCTGTTTTTTTTATCTTCAGAAAAATTCCATATACAAATAGAACCTATCATAATAGGATCACCTTTTAGTGTGATACACCATTGTATCAATTTGTTTTCTACAATGCTTTTAAGAGTTCGCTCAATAAAATCAATCGCTTTTTCCTTGGTATCTGCATTAGGCCTTTTTACAAATTGGTTTATAATACTATCTGACCTTAAGTAGGAAATGATTTCCCAGTCTTCTAAAGCGATTTTTCTTAAGATTAATCTTTCAGTTTCTATAGTTGGGAATGGAGTGAAGTTCATTTTTAATTTTGCTTAGTGTAAAAAAATTATTCTTAATGCAAAGGCCTTTTTTTAATCATTCCGCCTTTAATATCCTTAACGCTGTTCATTACTATGAAGGCCGTTGGTTCTATTTTTTCTATCTCGGTATTTAGTTTATTGAGCTCCAATCTAGTTATAACAGTATAAATAATATCGAATTCTTTTGCTTTGTCATCTTTGCTATAACCACCTTTTCCAGCGTATACAGTCACTCCGCGACCCATTATATCTATTATCATTTCCCTAATAGCAGTACTATAATGCGCTACTATGGTAACGCCAATATATTCATCGATTCCTTCAATAATAAAATCAAGCGTTTTAGATGCTGCTATATAAGTGATCATGGAATAAAGTGCGATCTCTATAGATAAGAAATATGCAGCTACAGAGAAAATTATAATATTAATAAGAATAATAACATCACCTATGGTTGCGGAAAATTTTCTGCTTAAATATATAGCCAGCACCTCTGTTCCATCAATTACGGCACCTCCACGAATGGAAAGTCCTATTCCTGCACCTAAGAAAAATCCACCAAAAATCGCTACTAAAAGATCGTCATCGGTTACATTGGGGAAGGAAACAAGGGCTACGCAAACTGCAAGTCCCGTTATAGCCAATGTAGTTTTAACGGCAAATCGTTTTCCCATGATGTTATATCCCAATACTACAAAAGGGAGGTTAACAGCAATTATTAAAATGTAGAGAGGAATGTTAGTTAAAGCTGCAACAAGTAGAGAGATCCCTGTGGCTCCACCATCTATAAAATCGTTGGTCAATAAAAATCCTTTCAGTCCGAAGGAAGCCGAAAATATTCCAGTTGTGATAAGTATAAAATTCTTAATATCTCTTCTTACAATAATTAAAAATTCCCTATACTTTTTAGCAAGCACATAATCTGATAACTTCTTGTTAGTCGCTGTATATTTAGCTTTATTTTTTCCCGTTACTCTAATTATTATGTTGGATAAAAGGGGATTCATTTTTGGTGGATTTTAAATTTTGTAAGATATCTTAAAAGTATAAAAAATAGCCATCGAATTGCGAAGGCTATTTTTAAAATTTATTCATTATTAATTTTCCTGATTTTATACAGAAATTAGCAAAGTAATTTAATTCATAAAAGGAAGATGCACGGAATAGTAGTAACGTGCTGAAGTTTTAATAGATAGAATTCTTTTGAAGAGCATCCGTTATAAATATGCATAAATGTATTTAGAAAAATTTCCAAATAAATATATTTTATAGACGCGTAATTAATCTATAAAATTCGCTCTCAATTATCTCTAATTATATTCAATTACGAGATTTACCCAGTAATATGATATCCTCCATCTACATGTCTTATTTCTCCAGTTATCCTAAGTTCAGGTCTAAATAAATGAACAATCTCATAAGCTAGATCCATAGGATTCGCATTTCCTAAAGGGCTCATTCTATCTGAGGTATTAACATCTACTTCATTTAATGTTGCATTTCCTGCTTTACTTCCCATATACGGGGAGAATCTAAGGACATTTACACGAATCTGATGCGATCTTCCAAGTTCATCTGCCAACTCAACAGAAATCCTTTCTAAAGCAGCTTTCGCAATACTTATATTTCTATACGGGTGAAAAGTTACCTTTCGAGCTGCTATATAGCTAAGAGAACAGATAGAAGCTCCCTTTTGCAAGACTTTGTACTTCAGTAAATAATGAGATAATCTTATTAGTGAAAAGGCAGATACATCCATAGTATCGCAAAATTCCTCCTTAGTAACCTCTAATAAAGGTTTAACTTCTTTGTTTCTGATGGTTTTATCCATAGCTATAGCGTGTAAAAATCCATTTAATTTTACATCTCTCTCTGCAAGACTACGAGCAAAGGAATCTATATTGTCATCAAGCGTAACATCTAGAATTTCAACTGAAGAATCGCCTAACTCTTCAGAAACAGCAATTTTAAAATCTTCAAAGTTTTTATTTAGAAAGGTCTTTGCTTTATCTGATAACTCTGAATGATGAACACTTACACCTAATCCGGTGCAAATTACCTTGCCGCCTTTTTTAATGATCTCTTTAGCAACATACATAGCTAAAGAATGTTTATCGGCTATTCCGATAATCAAAAAAGTTGTATTTGAAAGCATATTTATAGTGTTTTAGAAGCCAATTAATTTAATTTACCATTTGTATAATGCTGTTCCCCAAGTCCAACCAGCGCCTACTGCTGCAAATAGTAGCAGATCTCCATTTTCGAATTTATTATTCTTGAGAGTTTCGTCCAGAATTATTGGAATAGTACCGCCAGAAGTGTTAGCGTATCTATCCATATTGGTTTTAACTTTTTCGAAAGGTAAATTAACTCGTCTAGCAACTTCTTGTAGAATTTTTATACTTGGCTGATGGGGTAATAGAAACTTTACTTCCTCTATAGAGCGATTGTTCTTATCTAGAATTTCAGAGATTACATCAATTGCGGTTTTATAAACTTCGCTGCCATTCATTTGGAAAAAATGTTCCCCATCATCCAGAGTAGTTTCTGAGGTGGGAGTTTCAGATCCACCAGCAGGTATCGTAAAATGTTCTTTGCCCGTACCATCTGTATGTAAAATAAAATCTATGAAACCTTTGTCTTCCGTAGTGTTGGAAAGCACAAGTGCTCCAGCGCCATCACCAAAAAAAACAGCATCTCTTCGCGACCAATCTGTAATATGAGAGAAAGTATCTGCACCTATAACCAGGACATTTTTATACATGCCCGTCTTAACGTATTGGACGCCGGTAGAAGTGGCAAATAACGCACCCGAACAAACTGCAGAAATATCGAAAGCAACAGCATTCTTTGCCTTCAATTTATCCTGAACAAAGCAAGCGCAGGATGGAGCAAGTCTATCTGGAGTAGCTGTTGCCAAAATAATAAGATCGATATCATTAGGTTCTAAACCCGAGTCATCGATAGCAGATAAGCCAGCTTTAAAAGCCAGATCACTTGTAGTCTCACCAGTAGAAATTCTACGTTCTTTGATCCCGAGATTTTCAAAGATCTATTTGTCTGAAGAACCAATGCTTTCAAAATGATCATTCTTCACAATATTTTTTGGAGCATAAGATCCTGTACCTTTTATATAAGCATTTATCATAGGGTAATTTTAGCTCATAAAATTGAAAATATTTTTAGTAAATGCCTTTAAAATTACTAACTAAATGCTAATTTTTATGGTATGAAGAATTTATAATGGAATAAAAAATGATATGATAATTAAACCTGTATATGACTTCTAAAATTGCGATAATCGCAACTAGAAACTCACTCAATTTCAATATTATAGATGTTAATAGGACAAAATTTAGATGTATTTAAGCTAAAAGCAGTAATTGTCAACCATTATTCTATTTTTTCATGATACAAAATAGTTAAATAAGTATTCTTATTTACCTGTCAATCTAAGTCTTTTTAGCCATGAATAGTTTCATGTTTGCCATAGCTTTTTATTAGCTCGCCTTCAAATGCTACGAGTTCTTTCCAGCGGGAATCAACATCGATTTCTTTTCCGTATTTGCGAGCAAAGCTTATAAAAGTGGTATAATGACCGGCTTCACTTATCATTAAATCATGGTAAAATTTGGATAATTCAAGATCATTTATTTCTTTAGAAAGAAGTTTGAAACGTTCACAACTTCTGGCCTCGATCATTGCAGAAAACAAGAGTCTATCTACCATTGCATTCAATCTACTACCGCCTTTGTTCATGAATTTATATAGCTCATTTACATAGCTGTCCTTTCGTTCTCGCCCCAGTTTAAATCCTCTTTTTTTAATGATCTCGTGCACCATTTCAAAATGCTCTAACTCTTCTTTTGCAAGTGCTAATAATTCGGTTACCAGTTCTGGATATTCTGAATTTAAGGTGATAATAGTGATAGCATTTGTTGCTGCTTTTTGCTCACACCAAGCATGATCAGTTAGGATTTCCTCTATATTGGATTTAACAATATTTACCCAACGAGGATCAGTTTCTAACTTAAGATGAAGCATATTTCTATTTTTTTTCAAAGATACTTAAAGAAAAGATCGAATTTTTAATAATTAATCTCTGCTTCTCAATAAACATCTAAAAGCTCAGTTATTAATGAAGTACATTGGATTTTCAATTCTAAAACAATGATAATTGGAATTTTGGTTGTTGAGTATAGATAGTTTCCTATATATCATAATACCACAAAAATTGTTTGAACGAAATAGCTACCTGTGTAGAACTTATTGATACAATATTTATTTTATGTGAATTGTTATTTACAAAAGTCTAATAAACTTTGGTTTTTATCGAATTCCATAACTTTCAGTTTTTTGTCCTTTTATCATTTTTTAACTCATGTTTGTACTAAATAAATAACCTACGAAAGCGGTTAACCCCATCGCTACAGTTCCCCAAAAGGTAATTCTTAGAATGGCGATTCCAATATTAGAACCTCCGGTTTTAGCCGCTAAAGCACCTAATATAATTAAAAATAAGGATGCAAATCCGTATAAGTAATACTCCATATGAAAAATTGGTAAGAACAGGACTACCATTAGCGGAAGTATTCCTCCAACGGTGAAGGAGGCTCCTGAAGCCAAGGCAGCTTGGATTGGATTTGCCTGACTTATTTCATTAATCCCTAGCTCATCTCTCACATGAGCAGCAAGAACATCGTGCTCGGTTAATTCTTTGGCCACGATTAAGGCGGTTTCTTTCTTTAAGCCTCTATTCTCATAAATTTCAGCTAAGCGCTGTAATTCAATTTCTGGGGTCTCTTTTAATTCTATTCTTTCTCTTTCAATATCAGCACTTTCAACATCGGTTTGAGAACTAACTGAGACATATTCTCCGGCTGCCATTGACAAGGCACCAGCGACTAAACCAGCAAGTGTTGCCAAAATAATGGGTTCTCTCGCACTACTTGCTGCTGCAACACCAATGGCCAGACTTGCAGTTGATAAAATCCCGTCATTAGCACCAAGCACCGCTGCCCTTAGCCAGTTACTCCTATGGATATAATGATTATCTAAGTAATCGTCTGGTTGATCGCTCATCTAATTAACTTTAAAGATAATATTTCAGTTAAA
This sequence comes from Flavobacteriales bacterium, assembly GCA_038233835.1. Classification (GTDB taxonomy): domain Bacteria; phylum Bacteroidota; class Bacteroidia; order Flavobacteriales; family Flavobacteriaceae; genus Gillisia. The sequence continues at coordinate 10,399 of JBBSVD010000064.1, forward strand.
TTTTTATTATTTCTACTGAACATGATTAATGTAGTTGAAGATAGCGAAATTATCCTAAAATTTTCAATGCTATTATTTTGGTAATAAATAGACAAAGGAATTCAGGATCTATTTTGATAAAGGTCTTGGATTCAAAGCAGTAGGTGTTATCTTTTTTTAATTGACTACTTTTGGATCAATTTTTTTATTTTAGAGTGGTCAAAAATTCTAACTTTCGTTTCTTTTAGAGCTATTCGGATTGTTTTTTTATTTTTAGGTATCCAGAATATCACTTTACACCAGTAACTAGTTTATTCGCAATTTTGGATATTAGCGACAATTATTTTTTTAGCAGTTACATTCGCAGATTGCACTGCCCCATCCATATAACCTGGAAATTCTGATGCCGATTCAGAGCCTGAAATAAATAATTTATCTTCAAAAAAAGATTTATTAAAAATTGGGTTTCCATTATTTTGATGAGCATAAAGAGGAGTATCATATCCTTCAAAAGTGTGGTTTTCTGAACTCCATATACATTCCTCATAGTCAATAAAGTCTTCAGCTTTCTCACCAAAAACATTTTTTAATTGATCAATAACCCTAGCACGCCTTTCTGAATAATCAAGTTGCTTAAAGGATGAATTGATGAATCCGCAAAGTGCGTATTTCGATCTTTTGTGATTACAATGATCATATAATTCTGTTACTGGTCCTGCATTACTAAATAAAGTTCCAGATAGATTTTCGTTTTGCCAAAAAGGTTGTTTAAAGGTCAAAGCAATTTTAATTGAGTCTTCCATCCAAGTCTGTGTTTGTTGTGCTATACTCATCAAATTATTTGGTAATTTAGGAATGAATGTAATTTTTTTCGCCCATAATTTAGGAGGAATGGCTAGAACAACACTATTTCCTTCAAACGTCTTATCTGTAATTACTTGAAAAGAATTATTATCGAATTTAATTTCCTTTACAGATTGATTAAGAAGTACATCCTTATCATTTAATTTTCGATACAAGGTTTCTATAAGATAGGAGGTACCACCAGAAATTCTGTAACTAGGTGATTGACTCGGTATATGTATAGATTCTGCCGGCGAATTAGAGAAGGGTTGAAAGAATGCGGTACCATCCATATATTGTTCAAAATATTCAATTTCCAATTCTTCCAAGAGGGTTCTTATATTCGTATGTTGGATACCAAACCAGGTTGCACCCATTTCAACAGGTGTGTTTATTTTTCCAAATACCGTATTAATTCTTCCTCCAATTCTAGTTCTTGCTTCCAGTATTTTAAATGGAATTCCTTCTTGTTTTAGTCGGTAAGCTGTTAAAAGGCCAGATAAGCCTGCTCCAATTATTATTATCATCTTGTAAAAATACTGAAGTGGAGACTAAATTAAGTTCGCTTTAAACATTAATGTGGAATTTACAAAAATCGATAATTCTACTTATATTTTAAATTGATGTTTTTATATTTTTGATAATTTTAAAATGTGAATTTCAGAATATCGTAAATAATAAATGGCAATTGTATTTTACGGTTGTAGAAGTAATTATTTTCGAAATTTGAATTCTTTTTTATTAACCGATTTATAGCTTCTCCGATAATTTCTAAATCTCGCTCAGCCGCTCTTTTTAACATCAAGTTTTCTCGATACTTAAAAAAAGTCCATTTCTGAATTCTCAAAATAACTGTCGATATCAGTGATGACTATTTTGACATCAAGCAACCATTTTAGAATTCTTTCATCCATAAATTAATTCTTTCGTTTTATTGAAAGAATTAATCAAAATCGGATTTTTTAAAGTTTGTGCTTCTAGCAAATCTATATCTCTTCCAAGTAAATTCTTTAAATTCTTTTTGAAATTCATATAATTATCGAAGTATTCTGCTAGGTCAAAAGGTTTGAATTTAACTAAGAAATCAATATCACTTTTGTCTGAAAAGTTGGAATTCAGAGCCGAACCAAAAAGATACATTTTGTCCACATGATATGTGCTACAAAGTCGGTGCAATTTTTCAATATGATTCTCAATTAATTTCATATTTCAAATTTAACTAAAAATTCTTTAGCACATTTGTTCTTACTTCGAATTTAATAAAAGCTAACGGCAGTCTGTCTAATAACCTAGATTATTTTACCGATTTGTGACCAAAATAAGGCTTTTTATGGTAGGCTGAGGAATAAAACCAGAATCACAGATGTTGAAATTAAAGATTGGAAAT
>JBBSVD010000065.1:0-12546 GCA_038233835.1 Flavobacteriales bacterium
GGTTTGGTAATACGGGAGTTACTACAGAACTATTTTTTGTCAAGTTGGAGACAGGACGGGTGTTTTTATAATAAAAGGCATCAGTGATGCCCGCGTTAGGGATTGAAGCGGTAACTCCCGATACCAATCGGGACTACAAGCGTAAAGCCCGACCCCGACTGTAAGGAGGGGAAACGCCCAAAGAAATACTAGGGAAATAATTAATTTCTAGATGTCCACTTATTTGTAAGTTCGTGGAAATCGAAATCTAGAACGCTTGGCTGTGGTACCAATATCTTGGACTGAAAGGAACGCTGAAGAATATCTTCTATTAAAAAGTCCTCTTGATTGGACTCTGGATGGTATTCTTCTTTTAAGGATATATCGAATAAACTGGCCGTGGAATTATACCAGAAGGCGCGCCAACCGCTTTTAAGATCTTTAATAAGACTATAAGCCGTTATCCCGGTTTGCCTATGGATTAGTTTTACTAGAATCTGACCTTCCGTATGTGTCAATTTTTTAAGTTCTGCAGAAAATTGATCCTCTATAAAGTTTTGGACAATCTTCGTGTATTTTTTTCGGTCTCGCTTGGACTTGATCTGGTCTAATCTGGATTGCAATTCCAGCAATCTTTCTGATGCCAGTTTAGCATAAGGATAAACCTTACGGGTTTTTCTCCTTAATATAAGGTACTTCCTTCTATCCAGATCTGATTTGAATTTAATCTTTCCTAAAACAAGAACTTCTTCCAGATCTATCATTTCCCGCATCACGGTATCACCCTTTATAATAAAGAATTGATATTGGATAGTATCTGAGGTAGGCTCTACTGTCTGACTCCAGGTATTTCCAAGGACAAAAAAAAGAATAATTAAAAATCGTGTGTTCAAAATTTAAATTTGTTTTACTGATGTCTAATTGCTAAAACCATTCCAAATTTACAATTATTGCATTTGCTGAAGATTTAATTCTTATTAAATTCGTGCTAAAAATGTGGAGAAATCCATCTTATTAACTTATACTACAAATATTAAGGCTTTTCTTTAAATAATATTATCAATGAAATGCTGATTATCTAATAAAATTAATATGGCGAATAAAGAATTACTTGACAAGAAATCCATGGAGTTTTTGGAAAAATATCTAAACAATGCTTCCCCAACAGGTTATGAATGGGAAGGACAAAAAATTTGGATGGATTACCTAAAACCTTATGTAGATGAATTTATAACGGATACTTACGGAACTGCGGTAGGAGTAATAAATCCTAAGGCTAAGTTTAAGGTTGTAATAGAGGGTCATGCCGATGAAATTTCATGGTATGTAAATTATATTTCTGACGAGGGGCTTATATATGTAATTAGAAATGGGGGAAGCGATCACCAGATCGCCCCATCAAAACGTGTGAACATTCATACTAAAAACGGAATTGTAAAAGGTGTTTTTGGATGGCCTGCAATTCATACAAGAAATAAGGAAAAGGAAGAGTCTCCAAAATTAGACAATATCACCATAGATGTTGGTTGTACAACAAAAACCGAAGTTGATGAGTTGGGCGTTCATGTTGGTTGCGTAATAACCTATCCTGATGAATTTTTCATCCTCAATGATAATAAATTTGTTTGTAGAGCATTGGATAATAGAATTGGTGGTTTTATGATCGCCCAAGTTGCACGATTACTAAAGGAGAATAAGAAAAAATTACCTTTTGGACTTTACATCACAAATTCTGTTCAGGAAGAAATAGGTTTGCGTGGTGCGGAGATGATCACTCAACGAATTAAACCAAACGTAGCTATTGTTACCGATGTTACTCATGATACTACCACACCTATGATAGATAAAAAGGTAAACGGCTACGCTAAAATTGGGGAAGGGCCAGTAATCTCTTATGCTCCTGCTGTTCAAAACAAATTACGTGAATTGCTAATAGATACTGCAGTTAAGAAAGATATTCCTTTCCAGAGAAATGCGTCTTCCAGAATGACCGGAACAGACACCGATGCTTTTGCTTATAGCAATGGAGGAGTAGCATCAGCGCTGATCTCACTTCCTTTAAGATATATGCATACAACAGTGGAAATGGTTCACAAAACGGATGTGGAAAATGTTATAAAACTAATTTATGAAAGCGTATTAAATATTAAAGACGGAGATACGTTTAGCTATTTTGAATGATTAAAAAGCAACTCATAATACTATAAAAGTCGGTTATTTCTATACTTTAGAAGTAACCAATTTTTTATTTACTGATCTTTTCACATATAATTATTATCTGTTCATTTGGAATCGTTTTATCTTTAAATAAAAAAGAGATGACCTTAACGAGCAATGAAATTGATGATCTTATAAACGATCCTGAACAGGCTGCAAGTATTGCAAATCTTATCTATATCTCTGAAGCCAATCTTAGTGTGGCCAGAAAAAAGAGCGGGCGCGGATATACTTATAATAGAAATGGTAAGAAGATCTTAGCTGGCCGAGAATTAGACAGATATAAAAGCTTGGTAATTCCTCCAGCCTGGAGAAATGTAAGAATATCCCACTTAGCAAATGGGCATCTTCAGGTAGTTGGATTGGATGAAAAAAGCCGGAAACAATATATGTATCATCCCACTTGGTCTGAATTGCGAAATAAAACCAAATTCTTTAAAATGATCTCTTTTGGAAAAGCCTTACCAAAGATCAGAAAAAAGGTAGATGAAGACCTAGATCAATCAGAAATGAATGAGCGTAAGATACTTGCCTTGGTTTTGAGGTTAATGGAAGAAACCCATATTAGAGTAGGAAATGAATATTATGCCAGAAAGAATAAGACCTATGGCTTAAGCACCCTGAGAACCCGACATGTAAAAACATCTAAGAGCAATTTGAAGTTTGAGTTTGTTGGTAAAAAAGGAAAAGAGCATTCCATTACTATCACTAATAAAAAACTTATCAAATTAGTAAATCAATGTGAAGAAATACCGGGATGGGAACTTTTTAAATTTTATAATGAGTTTGGAGAAAAGCAAAGGGTAGATAGTGCCATGATAAATAATTATATCCAAGAAATTAGCGGAGAAACCTTTACTGCTAAAGATTTTAGAACCTGGGCAGCTTCCAAAATTTTCTTTGAGACCTTATTTGAAATTGGATATAAGGAAGATGAAAAAGAAAATAGTAAAGCAGTATTAACCGCAATTGATGCCACAGCAGATGGTTTAGGAAATACACGATCGGTTTGCAGAAGTTATTATATACATCCATTTATCATAGAAAATTACCAAAACGGAAATATAGTTCCTTATTTCACAAAAATAAAAAGCATATTTAACAAATCTAATACCTCTCTTTCAAGCTCAGAAAAAGTGTTGTTGAAAATGATTAGTGAATATCAAATAGTATTAAATTAATTTTTTCTGATATTCCTAAAAATAAAAAAAGAGCCAAATTGGCTCTTTTTTTATTTTAGTATTTGGTATTTAAATTTATTTATTAGAATCATAGAACTCAAGTAGTTTTACTACATCTTCGATTTCTTTTACTTTATGCTCTTTAAAATATTTGCTTAATTTAGAAGAATCATCTAAAAGATTCTTAAAATCTTTATCTCTCAATTTTACTTCTTGGAATTCCTCACCATTAACACTTAAGTAATATTTAATACCTATATATAATGCAGCTGGAGTTGCTTTTTCGTATGCGGTTTTTGCAAGTTGCCCTTCGGAAATTTTAGCAAATGGTTTTCCAATAAATTTTAAATTTTCACTTCCATAATAATTCGCAACAAAGCCCTTAATTAAACCCTGATCGAGAACATTGTAACTTCCTAGCTCATAGGAATATCCCTTTAACTTATATACAAACTTTTCTTGTCTAGGCAAAATAAACACCTTAGTTTGACTGGGTGCAGCTTTTACTTCTACCTCATCATTTCTTACATTATACCTGAAATATGCATTTTGACTATTACCGTTTGCCTCTTCAATAATTCCAGGAAGAAATTGATCTTCAAAATATGGAGAGCCCTCAAGATCTGTATTTACTGCAACTTTTGTTTGTAATTGAAGTGGTGAATTACCCGGGTTAAAATCATTGACCTGTGCTTGAAAGGTTAATCCGATAAAACCGAAAATTGCTAATATTATAATCTTTTTCATTTTATAAGTTTTTTGCTATTTAAATTAGACAACAATTATACCAATATGTAGTGAAATTTAGAGTTATTATAATCAATTATTGAATTGGTATGATTTTAGCTTTTCGACATTAAATAATTTCCTAAATGAATAAATTAACGTTAACATTTTTAATTTTTTCCTACATAATGCAATCTCAAAATATAGCCACTTACCCAGAATGGTCTGAAGAATTTAATGGAAAAACGATCGATACCAGCATTTGGAATTTTGAAACAGGATTAGGTCATAATAATGAAGAGCAATATTATACCCCAAGAAAAAAAAATATACATGTAGAAAATGGCTTTCTGGTAATTGAAGCAAGGAAGGAAAAATATAAAGATACTAATTATACTTCTGCCAGAATGAACACCATTGGAAAAAAGCTATTCAAATATGGTAGAATTGAGGTTCGGGCTAAATTGCCCGAAGGAAAAGGTACTTGGCCAGCAATCTGGATGCTCGGGGAAAATAGAGAACGCGATGGATATCCTGCCTCCGGGGAAATAGATATCATGGAATTTGTTGGTAAAGACCCCGATAATATTCATGCAGCCATTCATTATCCAGAATTGGATAATAAAAAAATGAATTCGTCCACCAAAAAATTTCCGCTAACAAAATCTAAAGACGGCTTTCATATTTATGCAATAGAATGGAACGAGCAAAGTATAAGCTATTTTTTAGACGATGAACTATTTCATTGTTTTAACATATCAGATGCAGAGCGAGAAGGGAGAGAAAACATTTTTCAGAAACCATTTTATTTGATCATAAATCTGGCTTTGGGAGGAAAATGGGCTGGAAAAATTAATGAAAGAATTTTACCAGCCCGCTTCTATGTAGATTATATTAGATATTATAAACAGGAGGATCTGTAACTCAGCTTCTGCTCTTTAGATAATTCAGAACATTTTTCTCTATTCTAGTTTCAATATTAGAGACATCTGCTTTTGCAAAGGATTCTCCAGTGATATTTTCATATAATTCTATATATCTTTCTGATACGCTTTCAATATAAGTATTGCTCATAATAGGTACAGATTGACCAACCAGACCTTGAAAATTATTTTGAATAAGCCATTGTCTCACAAATTCCTTAGATAATTGTTTTTGTGGCTCTCCTTTTTGTTGTCTTTCTTTATACCCTTCAGAATAAAAATATCTGGAAGAGTCTGGAGTATGTATTTCATCTATAAGGACTATTTCCCCATCGGCAGTTTTCCCGAATTCATATTTAGTGTCTACTAAGATAAGTCCTCTTGAAGCTGCAATCTCTGTCCCTCTTTTAAAGAGCTTTTGAGTATAATCCTCAAGGATTTCATAATCTTCTTTAGATACTATTTCTCTTTTCAAAATATCCTCTTTTGAGATATCTTCATCATGATCTCCCATTTCTGCTTTGGTTGCCGGAGTGATAATAGCACTAGCAAATTTATCATTCTCGATCATTCCTTCTGGCATTTGCACCCCACATAGCACTCTTTTTCCTGCCTTGTACTCTCTGGATGCATGACCAGATAAATAACCTCTTATAACCATTTCAATTTTAAAAGGTTCACATTTTTTTCCAATAGCTACATTTGGATCTGGAGTGGCTTCTAACCAATTAGGAACAATATCCTTGGTTGCATCCATCATTTGGGTTGCAATTTGATTTAGAATTTGTCCCTTGTATGGAATTCCTTTTGGCATCACTACATCAAAGGCAGAAAGTCTATCGGTAGCAATTATCACTAACAAATCATTCTCTAAATGATAAACTTCACGAACCTTTCCTTTATAAACAGATCGCTGACCAGGAAAATGAAAATTTGTATCTATTACGGTATTATTCATGTGTAATTATAAATCTCGGGTTAGGGATAAATTTTAGTATCATCAAAAGTGTTTTTACACACCTTCGGCAAGTTCCATTTTCTTATAAGCGGCAATAATGCTTTTTACCAATTTATGTCTAATCACATCTTTATCATCTAAATAAACCATACCAATTCCCTTGGTATCATTTAGAACCAATAATGCTTCCTTTAAACCAGAAACTGTTCTTCTAGGAAGATCTATTTGGCCAGGATCTCCTGTAATCAAGAATTTTGCACTTTTTCCCATTCTGGTTAAAAACATCTTCATCTGGGCATGGGTAGTGTTTTGTGCTTCATCAAGAATTACAAAAGCGTGATCTAAGGTTCTACCGCGCATAAATGCCAAAGGTGCAATTTGAATTACTCCTTTTTCTATGAACATCTCTAATTTTTCATGAGGAATCATATCTCGAAGTGCATCATAAAGTGGCTGCATATATGGATCTAACTTTTCTTTAAGATCTCCTGGTAAAAAACCCAAATTTTCACCAGCTTCTACTGCAGGTCTTGTTAGGATTATTTTTTTAACCTGTTTTTCTTTAAGTGCCTTTACCGCAAGCGCAACACCTGTATAGGTTTTTCCTGTTCCAGCTGGACCAATGGCAAAGATCATATCATTCTTTGCTGCAAGCTCAACCATCTTACGCTGATTGGCAGTTTGGGCTTTTATAAGCTTTCCTCCCACTCCATGAACTAATGTTTGTCCGCTTTCTACAGAAGTTACATATTCCTCTTTCCCATTGCTAGAAAGAACACGTTCTATAATATTTTCATCTAAGGTATTGTACTTTATAAAATGATCCATCAACATATTGAATCGCCTATCAAACTCCTCCAGCATATCCTCATCTCCATATACCATGATTTTGTTACCACGGGCTACGATCTTGAGTTTGGGATAATACTTTTTAAGTATTTCTATATGTTCATTTTGCTGCCCAAAAAATTCTCTTGGACTAATTTCGGAAAGTTCGATAATGATTTCGTTCAAAAGCGGTTGGTTTAATGTTAGATATTAAATAATTTTCAGTTTTTATTGCAGTAACAATGTATGATTTAACTTGATGAAAATTGTCTATTTTTAATATAAATTTCCTCAGGAATTGGATGAAATAAATTTATCTTCGCCTGTATTACAAACTTACATAAAATAAAAAGCTTCACCTTTAAAAAAATATCAACAATTGCCCATGGCCATAATTACTTTAACGACAGATTTTGGAGAAAAAGATCATTTCGCTGGAGCAGTTAAAGGGACTATCTATTCAGAAATGGAAGATGTTAGGATAGTTGATATTTCGCATTCCATCTCTCCATTTCATATAACCGAAGCTTCCTATATCATCAAAAACGCCTATAAGGCTTTCCCAAAAGGAAGTATACATATTATAGGGATAGATTCTGAACTTACTCCAGAAAATAAACATGTTGCTATTTTATTGGATGGTCATTATTTTATTTGTGCTAACAACGGAATTCTTTCTTTGATCGCATCAGAAATAAAGCCAGAAAAGATCGTAGAGATCAATATCCATAATACGGTAGAAACCAATTTTCCTGTAATAGATGTTTTTGTAAGAGTAGCTTGCCATATTGCTCGCGGAGGGACTTTGGAAATTATTGGAAAGACTATCGAGAAAATAAAATATTTAAAAGAGATCGAGCCCTATATTAATTCAGAAAAAAATCAGATAGTTGGGCATGTGCTTTATATAGATAACTACGGGAATGTAGTTACCAACCTTACTCGTAAACTCTTTGAGAATATTGGGAAAGGGCGAGCTTTCAAAATAAGTGCACGTACTGCGAAATTCAATAAGATCTATAGCACTTATAGCGACGCGATAGATTTTAAGCAGGATAAAGATAAGCGAGAGGAAGATGGTAAAAAATTAGCCATTTTCAATTCGGCTGGATATATAGAGTTGGCCATTTATAAAAGCAATCCTAGTACCGTGGGTAGTGCCTCTACCCTATTTGGATTAGAATTAAGAGATACTGTAACCATAAAATTTGAATCTTAAATGTTTGTACGAATAGTGAAAATGGGCTTTAAGCCAGAAAAAGTCAATACGTTCTTAAGCAATTTTGAACTTGTTAAATCGAAAGTAAGAGGTTTTGAAGGCTGTCTTTTTTTAGAACTTTATAGAGATAAAAACAATACCAATCAATTTTTCACGTATAGTTATTGGGAAGATGAACAAGCTTTGGAAAATTATCGAAATTCCGATCTTTTTAAAGGGGTTTGGAAAAACACCAAACAATATTTCAATCAAAAACCCGAAGCTTGGAGCGTAGATAAATTAGTTACTTTGAAGTAATTATTAAAAATACTTTTTTTTTAGAACTAACATTAAAATAGATAACAACACTTGATCGCAATTTTAAATAAAGAAATCCAATCCTTTTTCTCCTCACCTATAGGGTATCTGGTAGTTGGTATTTTTCTAGTGATCTCCAGTTTATTTTTATTCGTTTTTAACGGAGCATATAACATTTTAGATAATGGTTTTGCAGATCTAAAACCATTTTTTGATCTGGCGCCTTGGATCTTTATCTTTTTGATCCCAGCCGTAACCATGAAAGGTTTTTCTGAAGAAAAAAAACAAGGCACCATGGAGTTATTGCTCACCAGACCAATTGGAGTTTGGAACTTAGTATGGGGTAAATATTTGGGAGCTTTAATTTTGGCTTTGATCGCTCTAATTCCTTCCTTGATCTATGTTTTCACAGTTTATCAACTAGGAGACACTGTCGGCAATTTAGATGTTGGTGCTACCTTAGGATCCTACATTGGCCTTTTCTTATTGGCGTCAACTTATACAGCTATAGGACTATTTGCTTCTGCCTTAACCCAAAATCAGATCACAGCCTTTATAATTGCCGTATTTCTCTGTTTTGTTTGTTTTTTTGCTTTTGAAGGTTTGGCAGATTATAAGATATTTGGCGATTCTACCTACGGTATCGAATATTTGGGTATTAATTATCATTATAAAAGTATGAGCCGAGGAGTTATAGACACCCGTGATATTGTTTATTTTATAAGCCTCATCTTACTTTTCATATCGCTTTCTTATTTTAAGATAAATTCCAATAAAATAAAAGCTTAGCTATTGAAGAATTTGAAAAATTATAAGTGGATCTTTATTTTGATCTTAGGATTGATCCTTATAAATATCCTCGCTTCAAAATTACATTCCAGATTCGATCTTACGCAAGATAATAGATACACCCTTTCTCCAGCAGCTAAGAATATTATTGAAAAAATTGAATCTCCTGTAGTTATAGATGTCTTTTTAAAAGGAACATTCCCACCTGAATTTAGAAGACTACAAAGTGAAACTATGCAGTTTCTAGAAGAAATGGCTGCATACAATTCCAATATTAAATTCAATTTTATAGATCCGTTGGCAGAAGGAGACGATGCTAATGCGGTGGCACAAGAATTCTATGAGTTGGGGATGACGCCTGCCCGCATCAATGTTATGGAGAATGGAAAAGCAAGTGAATCCATAATCTTTCCCTGGGCTATTGCTAACTTCAACAACAAAACGGTAAAGATCCCACTGCTTAAAAACAAACTTGGGAATACCGATGAGGAGCGCGTAAATAACTCGGTGCAACAACTCGAATATTCTTTTGCAGATGCTCTTGGCCAACTGGTACAACTAAAGACGAAAAAGATCGCTATCATGCGTGGAAATGGGGAATTAGGCGATGCTTATCTTGCCGATTTCATCAAAACTATTCGTCAGTACTACTTTGTGGCGGCATTTACCTTAGATTCAATTGCTAATTACCCCGAAAAGACTTTGGAAGATCTAAAGGAATTCGATCTTATAATTGAAGCTAAACCTACACAGGCCTATACTGAAAAAGAAAAATTAGTATTGGATCAATATTTAATGAATGGCGGAAAATCGCTTTGGCTCGTTGAGCAAACTGCTATGGAAAATGACAGTTTATTCAATCCTACAGGAAGTGCTTTCGCTTTACCGAGAGATCTCAATCTAAACGACTTTTTCTTTTCTTATGGAATTAGAATTAATCCTACCCTTATCAACGATATTTATTCTGCACCAATTGTTCTAGCAAGCGGCAGCGGTAATGACACTCGTTTTTCTCCATATCCATGGTTTTACAGTCCGTTAACGACCTCTCCAAACAGCCACCCTATAATCAATAATATTGAAGCGGTGAAATTTGAATGGGCTAATCCTATAGATACTCTAAAAAACGGAGTTAAAAAGACTATTTTATTATCCAGTTCTCCGCAATCTAAAATAGAAGGAACTCCAAAAGAAATAAGTTTAAATTTATTGGATTCCAGACCGGACTTGTCCAGTTATACAGCTGGAGAATTGCCAATGGCGGTACTGTTGGAAGGTTCTTTTAGATCTGTTTATAAGAATAGGGTAAAGCCTTTTGTACTAAATAATTTTGTAGATAATGGAATAGCTACTAAAATGATCGTTATTTCTGATGGAGACGTTATAAAAAATCAGTTGCAAAGAGGAGAACCTTTAGAACTCGGTTTCGATAGGTTTACTGGGAATACTTATGGAAATAAAGAATTACTGCTGAATGCTGTGAATTATTTACTGGACGATTCCGGATTAATAGATATTCGTTCTAAGGAAATAAGCATTGCTTTTTTAAATTCAGAAAAGACGGCTCAAGAACGAGAAAAGTGGCAAATTATAAACCTTTTTCTACCACTACTTTTACTAGGTCTTGGAGCATTTATCTTTACATTCTTCCGAAAAAGACGCTACCTAAAAAATTAGACTTTTTGCGCTATTTAATTCAGCAAGAATAAATATTAACAATATCTATTTATTTATTTTCAAAAAGCCTTTAAATTCAGGGGTTTAATAGATTTAATTTCATTATTAATGTTAATAAAATATCGGCTAGTTGGCTTTTGATTTTGAAGGATTAAGATATATTTGTATTTAGCTAATAACCTCTGAGCATGCTCTGGAGGCATAGGATTTAAAAATCAATTCTCAGTTCGGGGCTCGCCTCGCGGGAATTTACCCTTAGTAAGGAATTAAATAATCGATAACATCCATGAAATTTATAGTATCCAGCACGTATTTACTAAAACAGCTTCAAATATTAGGTGGCGTTATTAATAACAACAACACTTTACCAATATTAGATAACTTTTTATTCGAATTAAAAAAGGATGAACTAACTGTTTCTGCTTCAGATCTTGAGACTACCATGTCGGCAAAATTGAAAGTAGAATCAGATTCTGAAGGAGCTATCGCAGTCCCTGCAAGATTGTTATTAGAAACTTTGAAGACCTTTCCGGAGCAGCCGCTTACTTTTGTGGTAGAAGATAATAACACTATAGAATTAAGTTCTAATCACGGTAAATATGCTTTAGCATATGCGAATGGGGAGGAATTTCCTAATGCGGTGGAATTGAGTGATCCTAGCAGTACGATCATTCAGGGAGATGTATTGGCAATGGCGATTAGCAAGACCATTTTTGCTTCTGGAAACGATGACCTTAGACCTGTAATGAGCGGAGTTTTCTTTCAGTTCTCTACAGAAGGTTTAACCTTTGTAGCTACAGATGCTCATAAACTGGTGAAATATTCCAGAGAAGATGTAACTGCATCTCAGGCTGCAGAATTTATTATGCCAAAGAAACCTTTAAATCTATTGAAAGGAATTTTAGCGGGTAGCGAGACCGATGTGCTTATAGAGTATAACGATTCTAATGCTAAATTTATTTTTGAAGACACCGAGTTGATATGTAGATTGATCGATGGGAAATATCCAAATTATGAAGCGGTTATTCCTAAGGAAAATCCTAATAAATTGGTGATAGATAGAAGTCAGTTCTTAAGTTCTGTTCGTAGAGTTTCCATTTTCTCTAACAAGACTACGCATCAAGTTCGCTTAAAGATCGCTGGAGCCGAGCTAAATATTTCTGCAGAAGATATAGATTACAGCAACAAGGCAGAAGAACGTTTAACTTGTTCTTATCAAGGAGACGATATGCAAATTGGTTTTAACTCTCGTTTTTTAACTGAGATGTTGAACAATTTGAACGCAAATGAAGTTCAGTTAGAAATGAGCTTACCAAATCGCGCCGGAATCCTTACTCCGGTAGATGGATTAGACGAAGGAGAAAAGATCACTATGCTTGTTATGCCGGTAATGCTGAATAGCTAGAATAGTGAATAGTGATAAATATCTTAAAAAAAGTCTGCCTGTGTGGCGGACTTTTTTTAAGCTTTTTTCTAAGAATAGAGATTGCTCTCAAAAAGTTTTATTCAGTTTAATACCTATTCCCAGATTACTACTTTCTGATGAAAGATCTGCACCAAGTTCCAAATTTATATTCAGGAAAGAATGCAATAAGTTTATATCTAGATATGTAGAAATTATTTCATGAGGAAGCTTGTATCTTCCAGATTGATCGTCTTCCGGGAATTTCACCCAATCGTAATCTCCCTTACTTCTGGCATGTCCGTTATTGTTTCTATAACTAATCAATAATTTATATTTATACCTATTCA
>JBBSVD010000066.1:0-11544 GCA_038233835.1 Flavobacteriales bacterium
GAGTCTGGATACTGTTTTCTGAATTTTTAACCGCTTCGGTTAATCGCTCATTTTCCAGTTTTAAAGTTTCTAGTTCCTTTTGAAAAGAATGTTGTGATTGTTTTACCACCTCATACTTATGAAGCAATTTGCTAATCCTATTTTCAAGGTTATCAACTATTTCCGTTAAATCACTCATAAAAGCTCAACGTGCTACTTATATTCACAAAGTTAACATACCGCTTGAAATTTCCCAATACTTTTAAATCTATTTTCAATTTCCTTTAAAATTAGTCTAAGTTACAATATACCAAAGCATTAATTAGTTCTTAAAGTTTATTTATATTTATCACCCCTTAAAATTGAAGTTTTATATGACCATGAAGAAGATCTTTACCATCGCATTATCTCTTTTTACAACTGTTATATTTGCACAATCCAATATCCCGAGAGATTTTTTCAAAAATCCGTTGAATGTAGATATAGTTCTAGCCGGAACCTTTGGAGAACTTCGCTCCAACCATTTTCATAGCGGGATGGATATAAAAACCCAGCAAAGAGAAGGATTATCTGTATTAGCAGCTGGAGATGGTTATGTTTCCAGAATAAATGTTCAACATTATGGCTATGGAAAAGCACTTTACATCCAACATCCAAATGGTTATACAACCGTATATGGTCACCTAAAAAAATTCTCACCAGAAATTGAAGCTTATATTAAGAAACTGCAATATGCTCAGGAAACTTATGAAATTGAGATTTTTCCCAAAGCCGATGAACTTAAAGTGAATGTAGGCGATCTTGTAGCGTTTAGCGGAAATACTGGCGGAAGTGGTGGCCCACACTTACATTTTGAAATAAGAGACGGCCTGCAGCGTCCTATGAACCCAAATTTATTTGGAATAAGTGTGAAAGACACTCAAGCACCAACAATCAATAGTATGTGGGTTTACCCCATTGGAGAAGAAGCACATGTTAATGGCTCTGGAGAAAGACAAAGAGTAAAGCTTATTCCACTAAAAGACGGCTCTTTTAAAGCAGATGAATTAAATGCTTGTGGCGAGATCGCATTTGGAGTAAACACTACAGATAAATTAGATGGTGCAGCTAATAACAATGGGATCTATCAAATTGACGCTAATCTGAATGGAGATCAAGTTCTTCAGCTGAACTTCGATCGCTTTTCATTTGATGAAACTCGAAATCTAAATCAACTTATAGATTATGAGTATTTCAGCAATAATAACTCACGAATTACAAGGTTATACGTTTTACCAAGAAACCCTCTAAGTGTTTATAAAGACGCAGTAGATAATGGTATTCTTAACATTCAAGATAGCTTATCTTACATTTATACCGTAATTGTGAAGGATTATGCAGGAAATGAGCGCATTATTAGAGTCCCAATTAAAGGGAAACAAATAAGCATGAAACCTTCTAAACTAATTACTGAGACTAATTATTTTGCAAAAGCAAACGATGCTTTCAATATTGAAGAAAATGGCATTGATGTTTATATTCCGAAAGGAAGCCTTTATGAAGATACATATTTAGACGTTTCTTTTAAAGGAGATACCATTTATTTTCACAAGGATAATACACCAATACATACCAATATTACTCTAGGTTTTGATGTTAGCAAATACAGCGCAGAGGACAAAGAGAAAATGTTTATAGCTCGTCTAGGATACCGCGGAAGACCGAGTTATAATAACACCACAAAAAAAGGAGATCGGTTTACAACGGGAATTCGCACTTTTGGCGATTATACTTTGGTGGCAGATATTAAGCCACCTTCCATATCTCCAATCAATTTTAAGGATGGCCAATGGATCTCCAGCAATGAGGATATAAAACTTAGAATTACAGACGATCTTTCAGGAATTAAGAGTTACCGGGCAACGGTAAATGGTAAATTCATTCTTATGGAATATGAGTTCAAGAATAACACCTTAACTCATAACTGTAGCGATGCAGTTTTAACTGAAACGGAAAATCATTTAAAACTGATTGTTACAGATAATGTTGGAAACGCTAAGACTTATGAGGCCACTTTCTTTAAAAAGTAAGCCATATTTTAAGCATCTATAAATTTGGTTAAAGTATCGACCACATAATCCAAGTCTTCTTTGGTGTTGAATCTTGAAAAAGAGAATCTCAAAGAAGGCTTTTTCATGTCTTCTTCAGATAGAAAGGCTGATAGTACGTGAGAACCCTTGTCGCTTCCACTTTGGCATGCAGATCCTTTGGAGCAAGCAATACCTTTAAGGTCTAGTTGAAACAATAGCATTAATGCTTTTTCAGCAGAAATAGGCAAACAGATATTCACCAATGTATAAGTGCTTTTAGATGTATCCCTACAGCTCCCATTAAATTTAACTCCTGGAATCTTTTCTTCCAATTGTTTTATAAAATAAGTTTTGAGAGAAGTGATATACTTTCTTTCTTCATCTAGGTTGGTGTAAGCAAGTTTAAAAGCTTCTTCAAGGCCTACAATATTATGTACACTCTCAGTCCCTGCACGATGTCCTCGCTCCTGCTCTCCCCCAAATATTAAAGGTTTTAAGCCGCTATTCTTTCTTATAAATGCAAAGCCTACTCCTTTTGGTCCGTGGAATTTATGAGCACTAACTGCCGTAAAATCTACTGGAGTTTTTTGAAGATCCAGCTCATAGTGTCCGATAGATTGTACCGCATCACAATGAAATAAAGCTTGATTGGCCTTACATAATTCTCCAACTTTATCAATATCTAGCAAGTTTCCTATCTCGTTATTCACGTGCATAAGACTCACCAAAGTTTTAAGCTTTCCTTCTGCTAATAATTGCTCTAGATTTTCAAGATCTACTTGTCCATTTTCATCCAGATTTACATAGGAAACTTTAACATTGTAACAGTCTTGCAATTGATTAACTGTATAGAGAACGGCATGATGTTCTATTTTAGAAGTGATAATTCTTTTTACTCCAAGATCTCTAACTGCAGAATTAAGGGCTAAGTTATCGGCTTCGGTACCACCAGAAGTAAAGATAATTTCAGAAGCAGAAACATTAAGTTGATTAGCAATCGATTTTCTTGCGTTTTCAATTAAAGATTTAGATGACCTTCCATAACTATGTGTAGAAGAAGGATTTCCATAAAAATCTTTCATTACACTTGTCATTTTATCTATAACTTCTTCACGCATCTGCGTGGTTGCTGCACTATCCAAATATACTTTTCTCATGGAGCACAAAAATAAAAGAAATAAAATTGTTTTAAGGATGCTCTGCTATAAAATCTTAATGCTTTATTTTTGTTGAAAACGAAAACAATGCGCAACTGCCGATATCTTATTATTCTACTAGTCCTTTTTACATCCTGTAATGATGGCGATATTATTGTGAATAATTTTGAATTTGAAGATGCAAGTATTAAAAGTTGTGATAAAGTTGGCAGACCAAAAGTCTTCTTCAAAATTAATATAGAAGATGTTTTTGAATCTATTTCCCTAGTAACAAATAACGCCTCGGTTAGTGATTCAGCAAGTATTTTAACTACCAAGACAGAAAACGTGATTCGTTTTGCTCTTGATAATAATAATAAAATAAACTATAGGATTTACGACGGCACTATAACCAGGGAGTATTTTTGTAATACATTACCACCAAGTTCCCCAAAAGTGCTTCAAGAATTTGTTAGTGTTGGCGGAACCGTAGTTATTACAACTGAGCCAGCAACTGCAAACGATACAGATACAGATGGAGATGGTGTGCCAAACACAAAAGAGTTTATCGGAGATACAGATGGCGATGGAATTCCCGATATTAAAGATATTGACGATGATGGAGATAATGTGCCAACTAGAGTAGAAGTCACTAATGGGAGTGGCGATCCGGTAAATTTAGCTGGAGATCGGGATACCGATCAAGATGGTATGCCAAACTATTTAGATCCAGATGATGATGGAGATGGAGCCTTGACAAAATTTGAAGTTACAGAGGCAGATCAATTTCCAACTGATCCGGAAAACATCGCAAATGGATTAGCTTTTTACCTGGATAAAACTAGAACAAATGCTTTAAATGAGGTAACCGCGATCATTATAAATAAGATAGATACAAAATATAGATCTCTTATCACCATTCAGAATTTACAACTTCAAAATCAGGATGGAAGTGGAGAAGAGATTTCTTTTAGTTCCTATGATTTTGGAGAGTTTTTATCAACTCCAGTAAAAATAATTATTCTACCAAATACCACTACTCCTGAAGAAAATTAGGAATTCTGAAAGATATAAACCTCGGTAGCACCAACTCCATACTTCTGAAAATTGGCATCGTAAAATTTTAGATTGTCATAGCGGCCTAGCAAATAATCCAATTCTGCTTTTAGAACTCCTTCTCCTACCCCGTGAATAAAAACTATTTTGGGTAATCTTTTGCGCACCGCAAATTCAATTTGTCTTTTAGCGGTTTCTAATTGCAGATTCAGAATATCATAGTTGGTCATTCCCCTATAGGAATTAACCAGTTTTTCTATATGAAGGTCTACCTCCATTGGCGACGCATTTCGTTCCTTGGGCTTCACTTTTATAGATTTAGCCCTTTTTGCAGAATGTTTCTCTTTGATAACCTCTTCAAAGGAAATGTTTTGTGAAGCGATCATTCTGCTTTGGTCCTCTTCAATCTTAACTAATTCTGAAGGATCAAAATTCAATAGAAAACCTTCAGTTGTTTCGATGTATACAGAATTGCCATCGACTTTGACAACCCTTCCCTGAAGCGCATCATCTAAAACTTCTACCTTATCGTTAACTTCAAAATTCATATCTAGTTATTTTCTTGATCTTTCGGATGTTCTTCATCTTCTTTATTTTCTACCCAAAAGTTTGAGGCTCTATACAACCCAAACATAATTACAACCAGTCCAATGATCTGTAAATATTTATTTCTCTCTTCCCCGGTTATAGAGTAGATGAGCATCCCGCCACCAACAATTATTAAAAAGGCATTGATAAGCTGGCCGTATTTTTTATTCATAAACTACTGATTTGTAACACTTAAAAAATTAAAAACGTCGGTTTTCTAAAAATTAATGTGTTATTTTTAAGGAAATTGAATGCTTTATGAAGCAAATATACATTATAGCAATTTTATTATTGCCGCATATAGGATTTTCTCAATTGGTAATTAAACCAACCAGCAATAACGATTCTTATATCTACGTGGCAGATAGGATGCTATTTGTTGAAAAAGAGATAAGTTTAATAGCAAACAACGGCGCCACAGCTACCCCAAACATATTACTTCGCGATCAAAGTCAACTCCTTCAAGGAAACAGCAACTCGATAAATACCGGAAATGGAAAAATTTCGGTGTTTCAGGAAGGCGTAGCTACAAATTTCACTTATAATTATTGGAGCGCACCGGTTATAGACCCAAATAAAAATGTCACATTTGGTTCTGTTTTATTTGATCCTCTAGATAAAACCCAAAGCATTGCCGCAATAATTACCTCAGATCATAACGGTACTTCAAAACCATTGAAAATATCAAATAAATGGATCTATAAGTTATCTGGTACAGAATATTCAGATTGGGAGTATGTTGGGGATAAATTTAAGGTGAATCCTGGAGAGGGTTTTACAATGAAAGGAGTTTCAGGAATAAATTCAGACGTTCTTATTTATGGAATAGCCAATAATCTTGGAGGAAATCAGCGATACGATTTTAGAGGTAGACCCAACTCTGGAAATTACTCCTTAAGCATTAAAGAAGGTGATAGTAAGTTGATAGGGAATCCATATCCGTCTGCCTTAGATTTAAACAATTTTCTTTTCGAAAATACTACCACCACTGGAATTGCTTATTTCTGGGATTCAAAAAGTACAGATTCTCATTTCTTAAATGAATATGAGGGTGGATACGGAGCCTATTCTCCGGGAGCGGGAATTTACGGTTATGTACCAGCTGTATTTAATAAATTTGATGGTTCTGGGAATACAATTTCTAATACAGGAGTAACTGGGAATTATTACGCCAGAAGGTATTCCCCAATAGGTCAAGGATTCATTGTTATTGGAAATAAGGATGGTGAGATTCATTTTAAAAATGAATATCGAAGTTATATTAAAGAAGACTTAATTCTATCTCAGTTTAAATCTAAAACTAAAAGGGAGAAAGGACCTACCAAAGAAGATTATCCTTTATTACGAATAAATATTGGCTTCCATGATAAATATGTGCGCCAAATTTTATTGGTGTTACAAGATGAAGCTACTGTAAGGGTAGATCATGCTAGAGATGCTATTAACCTGGAATATTTAAGTTCAGATGCGGGTTGGAATTTAGATGATGAAAATTACTTGATCAACGTTCGTCCTTTTGATGAATTTGAAGAGATTCCACTTTATGTTCTTCTATCTGAAGCTTCAGACGTAACTTTTAAAATAGCCGAGATCAAAAATATTAATGCTGATATATTCCTTTTTGATACAGTTACTGCGGTTTATTATAACTTAAAAAACACATCACCCAAATTAGGATTGGAGTCTGGAGAATATTTGGATAGATTCAAACTAACCTATACAAACAAAGAACTTTTATATGTTAATTGGGAGATCGTAAAAGACATTAATAACTATAATATTTTCCAGAATAATTCAGATGCGGTTCTAGAAGTAATAATTCCAGCACGAAATACAGCTGTAAACATTACACTTTATGATGGAATAGGAAAGAAAATAGTAGAGAAGAAAGGAATAACAAATGAGCAATTTCATGAATTTTCAACCAGAAGATTAAGCAAAGGTCTTTATATCGTTAAAATAACCAATCCAAATGCGGTTGTAATTTCTAAAAAAGTGATAATTTCAAATTAAATTATTCTTAAATGGAAGAACTTTTACTTCCCTGCTTAAATAAGCAACTTTTCGGAATAGAGTGTTATGGCTGTGGTGGGCAACGGGCGGCTTTGCTTTTACTTAATGGTGATTTTCATGGAGCTTGGTTTATGTTTCCAGCGATCTATCCCATTCTAATTCTTCTAGCATTTGCTATTACAAATCTCTTTTTTAATATTAAATATGACTATTACATAAAAATAGGACTCATTTTGTTAACTGCAACAGTGCTACTTTTAAAGTATTTAATAAAAATGTATCATTTAATCATCTAAAACCAACCTTTAAAACTTTTCTATTTATGAAATTAAACAAACAAGAAGTACCTAATGCCACCCTTATTTTAGTCTTTGGAATCCTTTCACTTGTCGGCTGTTGCTGCTATGGAATTTTAGGGGTAGTCTTTGGGATAATCACAATTGTTATATCTAACAAGGCCATGGCAATCTATAATGCGAATCCAGAAATGTATTACGGATATCAGAATGTTAAGATCGGGAGAATTCTTGCAATTATAGGATTAGTTTTAAGTGCGGTATTTCTAATTACAATTATTCTCTTTTTCATATTTAACGGAGGAACAGAAGGTATTCTGGAATTACAAAAAGAAATGATGGAGCAACAAGGATTTTAAATTCGATGTGTTAAATATAAAAAAGGTGCTGAATAAAATTATTCAGCACCTTTTCATTTCTTATAAATGAAAATATTTATTTCAATCTTTCAATCATTGCTTGAAGTGTTATTTTTTCTTGATCTCCAGTGATCATATCTTTTAATCCATATTTAGCATTAGTCATTTCTTCTTCCCCTGCCAAGACAACAAAAGCTATCTCCCTTCTATTAGCATAATTCATTTGTTTTTTCATCTTAGCAGCATCCGGATAGATCTCTGCAGCAATGCCTGCCTCCCGTAATTTCTGAACAGCTTTTAAACCATAGAGCGCTTCTTTATACCCAAAGTTTATAAATAGCACTTTTGTATTAGCTGATACCGTCGCAGGAAATAGATCTAGCTCTTCCAGCACTAAATAAATTCGGTCTAATCCAAAAGAGATCCCGACACCACTCATATCTTTAAGTCCGAAGATTCCGGTAAGATCGTCATAACGACCACCGCCGCCAATAGATCCCAATTTCACACTTGCTGGAGGGGCAACTTCAAAAATAGCACCGGTATAATAATTTAATCCTCGAGCCAGAGTAACATCCAGATCCAGAATGGTAGATTTCAATGGCATTTCCGAAATAACTTTTTGAATAAATTCTAATTCTTCAATTCCTTTAAGTCCAATTTGAGATAAAGAAAGAATTCCTTTTAAAACATTGATCTTCTCTCCAAAATTACCTTTCAATCCAAATATCGGCTGAATATTCTTCAATGCTTCCATAGAGATCCCTTTTATAAGCATCTCTTTTTTCACATCTTCTTCTCCAATCTTATCTAATTTATCTAGAGCTACAGTAAAATCTATTAACTTATCCTGCTCACCAATAACTTCAGCAAAACCGGATAATACTTTTCTATTATTTATCTTTATAGTCACTCCCTTTAAATTCAGAGCAGTAAAAACTTCATCATACAACTGTACAAATTCTACTTCCTGCCAAAGGCTATTACTTCCAACAACATCGGCATCACATTGAAAAAATTCTCTAAATCTACCTTTCTGTGGTCTATCTGCTCTCCAAACTGGTTGTATCTGATAGCGCTTAAATGGAAACTCAACCTCGCTTTGGTGTTGCACTACATATCTGGCAAAAGGAACAGTTAGATCGTATCTTAAAGCTTTTTCACTAATAGATGCGGTTAACTTTAGACTATCTGCATTTTTATAAGCTTCTTGATCTGCTTTATTAAGATAATCCCCAGAATTCAGGATCTTAAATATCAACCTATCTCCCTCTTCCCCATATTTCCCCATTAAAGTATCTGAATTTTCAAAACTTGGAGTTTCAATAGGTCGAAATCCATATTTTTCAAATTGTGCTTTAATCGTATTCATTATAAAGTTACGCTTGCCGACTTCCATAGGAGAAAAGTCTCTGGTTCCTTTTGGGATAGATGGTTTTTGTGCCATAATTTATTTTTGCAATGCTATATAAAAGTTGAAAAAATAACCTCTGAAAATTCTCTACTTATCATTATTCATCGCTATTTTCAGAAATTTATTTGAGTTGCAAATATCTTAATTTTTAAGCGAACCAAAACAATTTTGAAAATTTAAGTAACATATCTGTATCTTCTCAGTCTAATCTTTGCGTTAGATAGCTTAAATTATGTTTCAACTCTTTAAGGAAAATGTAAGAATTGCTTTTGAATCTATTAAAAGTCAGCTTCTTAGAACCATTCTCACAGTATTAATTATAGCAATTGGTATTACCGCTTTAGTAGGAATTCTTAGTGCTGTTAGCGCATTGGAAAATACTATTAGTAGTGATTTTGCCTCGATGGGTTCTAATACTTTTAATTTGCAACGCTATGAATTTGTTACGCAAAGTCAAGGTGGTGACGAAAGGGAGAAAGTGAATCCTATTCTAACTTACAGGGAAGTGCGCACGTTTAAGGAGAATTTTATCTTCCCTCAAACCCTCACCTCTATTTCTTTCAACGGAACTTCTACAGCTGAAGTAAAGTTTGAAAGTGAAAAGACAGATCCTGAAGTTTCAGTTTTAGGGGTGAACGAAAATTTCTTAGCCAACTCTGGTTTGGAACTAGAGGATGGTAGAGAATTCAATTATTTCGATATTCAGAACAATAATAAAGTTGCGGTACTTGGAGCCGATTTTGCTGAAGGCCTTTTCAAAAACACCAATCCAATAAATAAGACAATTAGTATTCGTGGCGTTAAGTTTCAGGTTATTGGGATCTTGGAATCTAAAGGTTCTACTTTCGGAAATAATCAAGATTTAAGAGTACTTATTCCTATAGAAACCGCCCGTTCTGTATTTACACAACCTAATATCAATTATAATATCAGCGTAAAAGTTGGGGATAAAGAATTGATGGAAGCCGCACAAAGTGAGGCTATAATCACTTTCAGAAATATTAGAGGCTTAAATCCTGTAGAAGAAAACAATTTTGGAATAGAAAAAAGTGACGATCTAATTAACAGAATTCTCTCTATCACTGGTTATTTGAACATTGCGGCTTGGATTATCTCTATTATCACCATTTTTGGATCCTCCATTGCACTAATGAATATTATGTTGGTTTCTGTAGCAGAACGTACTAGAGAAATAGGGATTCGAAAAGCCCTTGGAGCAAAGAAAAGCACCATTGCAACTCAATTCTTTATGGAAACCTTGATCATTGGTCAATTAGGAGGACTTTTGGGGATCATGTTAGGAATTCTTATTGGTTATGCAGTTTCCTCGGTAGCCAACTTTGATTTTGTTACCCCATGGAAAGCGATGCTTTGGGCAACAGGAATTACTATTTTGGTAGCAATTTTAGCAGGAAGTTATCCAGCAAATAAAGCTGCCAAGCAAGATCCAATAGAATCCTTAAGATATGAGTAATTAAGAATTCTCAACCATATCATTAAAATACTCGAACAATTCACCTTTAGTTATTACCGCGCCTTGCTTAATAAGAGCAAAAATGTCTTTATTTCTATCATCACTAATCGCTTTAGTAGAAGTAAATAGGTTTACAGTGTCGTCCAGTAAATTGCTTTGTAACCATTGGTAACCTTTACGCGTAGTTATATCTATAGCTTCATTATCTACCTTTACAGCTACAAGTTTTATCTCTGCAAGTGTAATGTTGAAAAGATACATTTGATGCTTAGAGAAATGCTCCAAAAACCTTACTTTCTCTAGAACACCTTCCCAGATTAGATCACTAAATACATCCAATTCATCTTCAGCAACTTCCGGTTTATCACGTTTTATCTCTTCCCATTCCTGAGCGGTTATTGATTGTGACGCCAAAAAATTTATGAATTCCTGATGTAATTCTTCAAATTGCTCTTTACTAAGTCTGTTGTATTTCATGTCTCAATTTCTGAAGATTTAAAAAAATGTTGGATTAAGCACTGAAAACCATTATGATCAATTTTTTTTGAAAATCGAAATCAAGAACCTTGGGGCAAGCCCACGAGGTATGAATTTGAAAATCCTGTTAAAAGTTCGAGGCAAGCCTCGGGGAATTAAACCCTCAATCAGGGATTAAAAAAAAAGCTGCTCAAAAAATATCACAGATATTCCTTAAGCAGCTTAGTAAATTTATTCGATTAAGCCTCAGCTACTACATCAAAAGTAAAGGTAGAGATCACTTCACGATGAAAACGTAAAGTTGCCTCATATTGTCCTAAACGCTTAATGTTTCCACCTGCGATCGAAATGAATTTTTTCTCCAATTCTACACCTTCTTTTGCTAATGCATCTGCAAGGTCTCCATTGGTAATAGATCCAAACATTTTGTCTCCACCACCTGCTTTAGCAGTAAGTTTCAATTCCAATCCGTTTAGTTTAGCAGCTTGTTTTTTAGCTGCATCTATGTTCTTTTGCTCCTTAAAAGCTTGTTGCTTTATAGTTTCAGCTAAAACTTTCTTAGCAGAAGGAGTTGCTAATGTTGCAAATCCTTGAGGGATTAAAAAATTTCTACCGTATCCGTTCTTCACAGTTACCATATCATTTTTAAAACCTAAGTTTTCTACGTCTTTGTTAAGTATCAA
>JBBSVD010000067.1:0-11164 GCA_038233835.1 Flavobacteriales bacterium
ATCTGCTTAAAGATCTCTTTCTGATAATTCTTAAAAAGCCACATATTTTCAGCGATCTTTACAGGAAATCTTGCGGAAGAATCTTTCTTAATTGTTTTCCATTTATAGGTCCCGTTTTTTCTAAGAGTAGTTTCCCAATACGGGATCCATGTTTTGAATCCTGCTTGATGTGCCAGAATCTTTCTCATGGAAATCCCAGCTTTGTTAGAATTTCTGAAATAAGGTAAGTAGGTATCTAAACCAGCATCCAGACTAAATTTATTTTCATCCTTCAACTTCATCAATGCTGGTATTACTGAAGCTATTTTAGTAATAGAAGCCAGATCGTATAGATCTGTCAATTTTACTTTTGTGGTATCCGAAAAACTATGATACCCATAAGATTTATGAAAAACCACTCTTTGATCTCTTGCTACCAGAATTTGTCCGCCGGGAATAGCTTTCAAATCCATTGCCTGTTGCATCAGGGAATCTATCTTTCTATTTAAAAATTCTGCATCCATATGTGCTTCTTCGGGAAGCGTGTATTTAAACCTAAGTCCGCCAGAAATAGTTAAACCATCCCCCTCCTTAAATTTGTTGTCAATACTTACCGGTAATTTTCCATTGGCTCCTACTCCACCAAAGATCAATTGTGCTGCCAAATCTTCTGAATTTTTGCTGTCCTGATAAGTTAGTATTAAGCCAGCGGCATTTTCAACATCATCCAGATTTTGTAAGGAATACGGATTCTTGAAAAAGCTAATGATACTAGTTTTCTCTTTTGAAATAGTCTTCAGAAAGGATTGCACTTCCGCAGAGATCTTCATGTTATTTCTAGGATATTTGCTATCATCATGAATTCCAATAATCACAAGATTGAATGCTGAAAGGCTATTTTTTACAGAATCTAATTCAGCTTGAGTGGTTTCATAGGAAATATGGAAACGCGATATCCCTGAATAAAGTTTCAAAGTTTTCTGAAACTGGTTATCTATGTCACCCCCAACCGAAATAGAAACAATTTTCAAAGTATCTAGTCGCTTTAATGGCAGTATATCAGAATGATTTCTAAGGACTGTTAAAGAAGCTTCGGTAAGATCTCTATTTAAAAGTTCTGATTCAGAAGAATTGAGGTCCTTGTATATATAATTTAATTCTTCTGGCATGTATTTATTAAGTCCAACCCATTGTTTCAATGCTAGAATTTTTCTACATCGATCAACAATCTCTTTTTGGGAGATCAATCCTTTCTTAATCGCTTTTTTTACCTCTTCAATTGCTTTAGGGACATCTTCGGTAAATTCCAAAAGATCGTTCCCTGCAAGAATAGCATCCTTATCTACTTCACCGGGAGAATGACCTTTCGTAACGCCCTTCATGTTCATAGCGTCGGTTACTATTAACCCCTGAAAACCAAGTTCCTCTTTCAATAAGCCCGAAATAATAGGTTTAGAAAGTGTTGAGGGAACTCCAGTGGAGTCTAAGGCTGGGATATCTAGATGTGCCACCATAACGCCACCAATTCCAGCTTTTATGATCTCTCTGAAAGGGTATAATTCTGTGTTGTCTAATCTAGCTCTGGAATGCATTATTCTGGGCAAGGCATAATGAGAATCGGTATCGGTATCTCCATGCCCAGGAAAATGTTTAGCAGTTGGCAATACTCCGTTCTCTTGCAAACCAAGCATATAAGCGATCCCTTTTTCAGCAACTTTAAATTTATTTTCGCCAAAAGACCTAAAATTGATCACAGGATTTGCAGCATTGTTGTTCACATCTACTACAGGCGCAAAATTTAAATGTAGCCCAACCCGTTTGATATGTTTTGCAACCTCAGCTCCCATAGCGTAAATCAAACTATCATTTCGGATAGCGCCCAAACTCATCTGGAACGGATAACTTATAGTGCTATCCAACCTCATCCCAATTCCCCATTCTGCATCAATAGCTCCTAATAATGGAACTTTTGAAACTTCTTGATATTCATTCATCAAATCAACCTGGCGCACCGGTCCTCCTTGAAAAAAGATAAGACCACCTATCTTTTGTTCTTTTATCAGCTTTAAAATTTCTTGTTTATGCTCTTCTCCTCTGTTGGAATAAGCAGCAACCATAATGAGTTGTGCAATCCTTTCTTCCTGTGATAAAGTTGTCATTACAGAATCTACCCATGTGCTATGAGTAAATTTTAAAAATTCAGGTGATTTTATAGAATCCTTTTGGGCATACCCGGAAAGGTTAAAGCAGAAAAATACTAAGCAAAGGAATTTGAAAGATCGCATAGTGATTTACTTTTGGACTTCAATTTTTCCGTAGAGATCACTTTGTGAAAGGCGAATTACTTTTTCGCTATCTGGCAAAATTCTCTTAGTTCTAAGGTATCTGTTGTAATTATATTCGTCAAAATCTGCAGCAGTGGTATCTGTAGTACTAATATGTACATTCCCCAAAGAATGAATAAATTGTTTATCACCTATCCACATTCCAACATGTACCACTTTCTCTGAGGTAGAATCTGTAGCTTTTCTTCCGAAGAATAAAAGATCACCAGGAATCAATTTTTCAAAATTTCTGGTAGAATCTATAAGTTTTCCAGCATGGACTTGTTGGGAAGCATCTCTTGGTAAAACAATACCATTCATAAAAAAAATTGTTTTCGTGAATCCGCTACAATCTACTCCTTTGGAAGAAGTGCCACCCCATAAATAAGGTAATCCCATCAAAGATCTGGAAGTTTTTACTAGATTTTCTTCGGAAGGATTTAAGGAATTCACCCATTCTGGATATAATTTAGCTTCTTCTTTTTTGATAAAAGCGGTAACTCCCGAAGGATATTTCACCTCATAAAAAGAACCTTTTTCGCTCACTATTTCTACAACATTTCCAGCAACAAGATCTGAAACTATTTGTGTTTCATCTGAAGCTTCGGTAAAGGAAGATCCAAAAGTATTTGTGAAAATAAGTTTAGGTTTGTTTAACCAGATTTCCATTTCTGAGTCAGACATCAATTGGATTCCGCCTTGATCTACCCATGCCAAGTACTTATCTGGTGTTTGCACCAAATACCAATCTCCTTCATGTTTAATAACATTTAAAGGAGTTCCCATAGTGGCCTGTGTAGCTAATTCTGCAGAGTGTGCCGGATTAGATCGAATATTCGCTACTGAGATCTTAACCACAGCATTTGAGGTGTTCTTAAGCTCACCCTCTGGTAAAAGATGTAAACTATCTGTAAATTCAATGTTTTTAGCTGCTAATTGAGATCGCAAGCTATTAACCGCATCGGGAAGATTTGAATCTCCTTTCACTATCAATTTACCATCCTTCTTATAAGATTCAACTTCAAAAAGAGCTACTCGCTTATCTGGACCATATTCATTTTTAACCTCTAAAATAATAGAATCTGCTTCTGAATTTGTTTCTTCTTTCTCCTCCTTTTTATCACAGGAGGTTATTACTAACCCAATTGCCGCTAGTCCAATTACACTTTTTATATATTTTCTCATTTCAAAATTTTCTGTTTGTATTCATTTAAATCCAATTTAATAGACTTTGTCATTCCAGCCTGATTGCCCTCTGTAAATCTCTATGAAATGAGATTCTTCTTTGTCATTCCGACGAAGGAGGAATCTCGATACAAAGAGATTCTTCACTCCATTACATTGCGTTCAGAATGAAAACTAAAGCAACTCAACTCCTGTTCCATTTCTCTCAGGAAATATAATTTTTCCCTTTGCTAATTTGACGCCATCTGCAATGTCATTTTTTAGCAATAGCGCGCCATCCATATCCACATAATCTAGCAATGGTAATAGTTGTGCGATTGCCGAAATACCCACACTAGACTCTGTCATGCAACCCACCATGATTTTCAAATTCAATTTTATGGCTTCAGCTATCATGCGTAATGCGGGAGTAATTCCGCCACATTTAGTGAGTTTTATGTTAACGCCATGAAAAAATTCACTGCATTTTACAACATCCTTTTCTACTAAGCAACTTTCATCTGCCATTATAGGTACGACCGAATTTTTAAACACTTCCGGCATCCCTTCATTATTATCTGCAGCTAATGGCTGTTCAATAAACTCAACTTTTAATTCCTTTAGTTTTATAGAGTTCTGAATTGTTTCCTTTACTCCCCAGGCACCATTTGCATCTACCCTAAAAGTTGAATCGGTATGTTTTCTTAGTTCCTTAATGATCCTAACATCATCTGTAGTTCCCAGTTTTATTTTATAGACCGGCCAAGGAAACTGACGGATCTTATCGATCATTTTCTCAACAGAATCTATTCCAATGGTATAATTGGTGATCGGAAGATCCTTTAGCTCTAAGCCCCACATTTCGTAAAGAGGTTGGCCGTTCCTTTTTCCATGCAGATCGTGCAGCGCCATATCTAAAGCACATTGTGCAAATGGCTGATCTTTTAAAAAAGGATAAGTAAGTTCCCAAAGTGCTTCTGGATTTCGCTGAATATTCTCCTTTAAAATTGGTTCCACCTTTTTAATAGCCGCAATCATTCCTTCTGTAGAAACACCGTAATAAGAAGTGGCAGCAGCCTCTCCATATCCCGTGAAATTACCTTCAGAAATAGCAACGATCAAGGTTTCCTGAAAATTTCTAGACCCATGCGAAATGGTAAAAGTGTCCTTTAGTTCCAGGTCGAAGGTGAAGAATTCCAGTTTCATAGTTGATTTTTTATCTCTAGAGTTTTATCTCTTTAAAATCGCTTTCGTTTCCTGTTCTTCCAACAGCAGTTACTCCTACTGCCAGTAAAGGAATTTTCTTTCCGTTCTCAATAAGTAGTTTGTCAATGTCTAGATTGGTTTCTTTTCCACTTAATATTTTATATTCCCATGTTGATGCATATTTGTAATAAACCACCCAATTTGAAATTTCTTGAGTATCTGCTTTTTCCCATGCTATATTAATTTTTCCTCCTTCAGAAATAATTTGAGTCTTTGGCGCTGCAGGCGATTTTTTGTTCAACCAAGGGCTAGCGGGTATCAAAGCTTCCTTTTTATATGGACCATCTATTAATCCTTTAGATATTATAGGATATTTAAGCAAAGAGCCTATGCTCCAATGAACGGCTCCTTTGCTGTCTGGCAACATTCCTCGAGTAAGCATGATCTGGTTGATGGTTTCATCTACATTCTTGGCATCTCCCCCAAAATCAATGTTTAAGCCTGGCCATAAATGGCGTTTTTCGGTATTCTCGCCTTCCCACCATCCCAATAAAACAGGAAAACTTTGGGCAGTTTGATTGATTTTCCAATATAACTGAGGCGTAAAATAATCGATCCAGCCTTTGTTCAACCATAACTTGGCATCGGCATATAATTCATTGTATTGATCCAAACCTGAAATTGATTTAGGATAACCCGGCCTCCAAATTCCAAACGGACTTATCCCAAACTTAACTTCCGGTTTTTCAGCTTTAATTTCTTTGTAGACACGCTTTACAAATCCATTTACTTCCTCTCGTCGCCAATCTGGCTTAGTAAGTTTTCCACCAGTTTTCAAATAGGCTTGATAACTTTCTGAATCTGGGAAATCCTGGCCCTTATTATATGATGCATAAGGATAGAAATAATCGTCGAAATGAATTCCATCTATATCATATCTTTTAACGATATCCATAACTACAGCAGCAGAATGATCTTGTGTTGTCTGTTTGGAAGGATCCATCCACCACATTCCGTTCTTTAAACTCACCATAAATTCCGGATGCATTTTTACAGTAGATTTTGGACCAACTACTCCACCTGTAGAATGATGTGCACGATATGGGTTTAACCAAACGTGTAATTCCATCCCGCGATTATGGGCTTCGTTCACCCAGAATTCCAAGGGATCGTAATATGGATCCGGAGCTTTTCCTTGTTCCCCAGATAAAAAGAAAGACCAAGGTTCTAAATCACTTTTATATAAGGCGTCTGCCTGAGGCCTTGCCTGAAAGATCACTGCATTAAAATTATGATCCTTTAAATAATCTAAAAGAGCGAGTGCTTCTTTTTGTTGTTGTGCGGTAGAAAGACCCGATTTACTTGGCCAGTTAATATTGGCAACAGTAGCAACCCAAGCCGCTCGAAATTCCCTCATCGCAGTTGGGCCTTTGCGTTCTTTTAACTCGAATATCGGTTCTTCAATTTCCTCTTTCTCAAGAATAACTTCGGAAGGAATTGGACTTTCTGGAATGTTCTTATTTAATACTTCCGTCACTTCCTGTTTTGGTTTTTGAGGATTTTTTGTAACGGTTTTTTTAGCTGAACAAGCTGAAAGTAGCGTCAGACTTACGAATAAAAGTGCAAGAATGATTTTATTTCTACGCATAATATTTTTGGGGTTATAATTGAAATTTTGAAGCCTCTTTCTAGTAAAAACTTTAGAAGCGCTAAAAAAATTTTAAAGTTCGTTTTTATATTTTTTAAGTGCTTCGCGAACATTCTTGTGTTCTTGAAGCATTTTTGAAGCTAATTGCTCATCTACATTCAGCTCGGCCATGATCATTCTAATTCCGCGATCTACCAACTTATTATTAGATAGCTGCATATCTACCATTTTATTGCCTTTAACCCTTCCTAATTTTATCATAACTGCGGTAGAGATCATATTTAAAACAAGTTTTTGTGAGGTACCAGACTTCATTCTGGTACTTCCCGTAACAAACTCGGGACCAACCACAATTTCTAATGGATATTCAACTGCGTTAGATAAAGCTGAATCTGCATTATTCGTGATACATGCAGTTACAAGTCCTTTATTTCTGGCTTCTTTTACACCTCCAATTACATATGGCGTACTTCCAGATGCAGCTATTCCCAGCAACACATCATTTGAATTAATGTCGAATTTTTGAAGATCTTTCCAGGCCTGTTCTTGATCATCCTCTGCATTTTCTACCGCTTTCCTTAGTGCTCCATCTCCACCTGCAATTAAACCGATGATCACATTATCTGAAACTCCAAAAGTAGGTGGACATTCTGAAGCATCCAACACTCCTAATCTTCCGCTGGTTCCTGCGCCAATGTAAAAAAGTCGGCCATTATGTTTTGAGATCTTATCGACTATAATAGTAACCAATTCCTCTATCTTCGGAATAATTTTTTCTATGACTTCGGGAACTTTTTTGTCTTCCGCATTCATATTCTTCAACAATTCTGAAGCGCTCATTTTTTCCAGATCCTCATAATTAGAACTCTGCTCTGTGGTCTTTTGATCCATGGCTTTTATTTCAATAGTCAAATTTAATCTCTTCTAATTTTATATCCAGAGGTCGCGAAGAATAATATGAACAAATAACAAGGGATCACCACCCAATAGGCTTGTTGTGGAGAAGAAAGATCTGCAAAATATCCATAAACCAATGGCATAATAGCGCCACCTGCTATTGCCATGATCAAAAAGGAGGAACCAACTTTGGTAAATCTACCCAATCCAGCAATTGCCATTGGCCAGATTGCCGGCCAAACCAAGGCATTTGCGATACCTAAAAGGGATATACACAATACCGAAATAAAACCATCTGTAAAAATTGCTATTAGACCAAGAACTAATCCAATGATCGCTGATATTCGCAATGCTTTTTCCTGTGTTAAGTATTTAGGAATACATAGAATTCCAATGATATATCCAACCAACATTGCTATTAAAGTGTAAGTAGTAAAGAATTTTGCATTGGCAAAAGATATACCTTGCGCTACCCCATAGCTAATCACGGTATCCCCGGCAATCACCTCAACTCCAACATAAAAGAAAAGCGCTAATGCTCCTAATAATAAATGTGGAAATTGAAAAATGCTGCTTTTTTTACTATTGGTAGTTGCCAATTCTTCATCTTCCTGATCTGTATCTGCTTCTGGTAATGTAGAAAAATAGATCAAAACGGCAAGAACTATAAGCACTGCCATCATCACTAAGTATGGTAAGATCACTCTTTCTGAAAGCAAATCTAATTCTGCGATTTTTTGTGCAGCTGGCATGACTTTTAGATTTTCTACCAAAGCATCTACATCCTTAAGTGCTATTGCTCCCAAAATAATTGGAGCTATAGCGCCTGCTATTTTGTTGCAAATTCCCATGATGCTAATTCGTTTTGCGGCACTTTCTATAGGCCCAAGAATTGTTACATAAGGATTAGCAGCAGTTTGAAGAATTGCTAATCCAGTTCCTTGGACAAATAATCCCAAAAGGAACAATTCATAGGTCCGGGAATAAGCTGCAGGAACAAATATCAATGATCCCACCGCCATGACAATCAAACCCAGAGACATCCCTTTTTTGAAACCCGTTATTTTTAAGATCCAGGCAGATGGCAAAGCCATAACCAGATAAGCGATATAAAAGGCGAAAGCAACTAAATAAGCTTCAAAATTATTTAGCTCACAAGCAATCTTAAGATAGGGAATAAGTACCGAATTCAACCAAGTAACGAATCCAAAAATGAAAAACAAAGCACCTATAATAATTATAGATCTATTGGTGCCGGAGGAATTATTTGCTTCAGGAAGATTGGAAGTAAGAGGGTCTTTCATATAAAATTTTGTTGCTATTATTAAGATGAGTCTTCAGAAAAATTCAGATTTAAAAAGTTCTTTTAAAATTCAAACCAAGATATACATTTCAAGCAGAAAGCTTAAAATCAATTTGTTTAATTTCCGAAGAAAAAAAACGAGAGAGAATATTTTATAAAATACAATCTGCCGGAAAAGCGATGATTATCTATTTAAGATATATTCTTTAATGGTTTCTAAAAAAACTATATTTGTAGGCTTAAATAAGATCGCTTATTACAGGCGATACCTACTTTGAATTGACTCATGAAGAACATACGTAACTTTTGTATAATTGCCCATATAGATCACGGAAAGAGTACTCTTGCAGATCGATTGTTGGAGTTTACTGGATCTGTGACCGATCGTGAAAGTCAGGCCCAATTACTGGATAGCATGGATCTGGAACGCGAGCGCGGAATAACTATCAAGAGTCACGCGATCCAAATGGATTATACCTATAAAGGTGAAGAATACGTTTTGAATCTTATTGACACTCCTGGACACGTAGATTTCTCTTATGAGGTGTCTAGATCTATCGCAGCTTGTGAAGGCGCATTACTTATTGTTGATGCAGCTCAAAGTATCCAAGCACAAACAATTTCCAATCTATACCTGGCATTAGAAAATGACCTAGAAATTATCCCGGTTCTTAATAAAGTGGATCTTCCAAGTGCAAATATAGAGGTGGTGACCGATGATATAGTAGAATTATTAGGCTGTGATGCTTCAGATGTAATTCCTGCTAGTGCTAAAACTGGAATTGGAATTGAAGAAATACTTGCAGCGATTATAGAGCGTATTCCTGCGCCTACAGGCAAAATTGATGCTCCGCTTAGAGCTTTGATCTTCGATTCTGTTTACAATCCATTTAGAGGAGTAGAAACCTATTTTAGAGTTATAAATGGTAGTATTAAAAAAGGACAACACATAAAATTTGTTGCAACAGGAAAAGATTATTTTGCAGATGAAGTTGGTACTTTAAGATTGAAACAGGACCCAAAGAAAGAAATAAAAGCAGGAGATGTTGGGTATTTAATTACTGGGATTAAAGAAGCTCGTGAGGTAAAGGTAGGAGATACTATTACTGATGCAAAAAATCCAACTACTGAAGCTGTTGCAGGATTCGAAGACGTAAAACCGATGGTTTTTGCTGGAATTTATCCGGTAGATACTGAGGACTATGAGGATTTGCGTTCCTCTATGGAAAAACTTCAGTTAAATGATGCTTCACTGGTTTTTGTTCCAGAAAGCTCTGCTGCGCTAGGTTTTGGATTTAGATGTGGTTTCTTGGGTATGCTTCACCTCGAAATTATACAAGAAAGATTAGAGCGTGAATTTGATATGACAGTTATTACAACTGTACCTAACGTTTCTTATCATGCCTTTAAACATAAAAATCCAGATGAGAAGATCCTGGTAAATAACCCCTCAGACCTTCCAGATCCATCAAGTTTAAATAGGGTAGAAGAGCCTTATATAAAGGCTAGTATCATAACGAAATCGGATTTTGTAGGTTCTGTAATGTCTTTATGTATAGATAAACGAGGACAGATCACCAATCAAAATTACCTTACTCCAGAACGAGTAGAATTAACTTTTGATATGCCTTTGGCGGAGATTGTTTTTGATTTTTATGACAGGTTAAAAACTGTTTCTAAAGGTTATGCTTCCTTCGATTATTCTCCAATAGGAATGAGAGCATCCAAACTTGTAAAAGTAGATGTTTTACTTAATGGAAGTATTGTTGATGCACTTTCTGCATTGTTACACGCAGATAATGCCTATGATATTGGTAAGAAAATGTGTGAAAAGTTAAGAGAATTGATCCCAAGACAACAATTTGATATTCCTATTCAGGCTGCTATTGGTGCAAAGATCATTTCCAGAGAGACGGTAAAAGCTTTGAGAAAAGATGTTACCGCGAAATGTTATGGGGGAGATATCTCTCGTAAACGTAAGCTTCTAGAAAAGCAGAAAAAAGGTAAAAAACGTATGAGATTAGTAGGAAATGTGGAGATTCCACAAGAAGCCTTTATGGCCGTTCTTAAACTAAACGATTAAGGAGTAAAATCTAATTGTAATATATTAAAAAGGTCCCAAACTATAAAGTTATGGGACCTTTTTATTTGTGTATAGTTTTGTTTTAGCTCTTATTCGGTAATTCGTTCTACATCTTCTTTCTTCTGTTCCTCCTTGGTTGGGATCTCTTTTCCTAAATATACCAAGGAATAACCCTCTTTAATTTCTACTTCCTGACTGTGAGATGGAATAATCTTTAGGTCACCGGTATCACTTTTTACGAACAAGGGTACCATTTCAGATTCTGTTTTAGATATCTCGATAATACCTTCATAATGTTCTCTACTATTCAATACGATCTCATGTATGTTAGGATACCTTCTGGACACCTCTGTTAGCTTAATAAAATCGTCTGTATGGGAGAATAATCCTTGTTCCGGGTTTCTTTCCGGATCACTCATTTCATCTGCAGAGATCAGCCTAAAAGAGCCTTGTTCTCCAAATTGCTTCTGAAATTTATCTATTGCAGTTTTATTGATATCACTGTTTCCGGTGATCGCCATTAAGTAACCGATATCGCTTAATTCTATATTATTTAAAAG
>JBBSVD010000068.1:0-11162 GCA_038233835.1 Flavobacteriales bacterium
CAATGAAGATCTTGATGATGCCTTTAATAAAGATTTTTCTTTAACGGGAAAATATAAATATTTCTTTGGAGATCGCTCTGCTTGGGGATTTTATGTAAATGGATTAGCAATGATCTCTTCTGGAAAATATGATGTTACCACAGAATCATTTGTTAACGATAATTTCTTTTACAGGACAGAAGAAAAGGATTATACAGATTTTGCGCTAGGCTTTGGATTAGGTGGAAAATTTGTCTCTAAACAAGGTTTTTTCTTGGATCTTAGCACTGGAATAGGTAGAAATTTATTTAGTGATGATTCTCCCGTAGTAGTTGGTCAGTTCAATGTTAATCTTGGTTTTAGATTTTAAACTACCAGATTATTGGGGTTTTACCATTTGCTATTAAGTAATTATTGGTTTGGCTAAAATGTTTGCTTCCAAACCAAAAACCCCTATTTGCACTTAAAGGAGAAGGATGGCCGCTGTTTAAAACCAAATGTTTGAAGGTATCTATCTTATTTCCTTTCTTTTTAGCATATCCGCCCCAAAGCAAGAAAACAAGATTTTCCTTTTCTTCTGATAGTTTTTTGATCACAGTATCTGTAAATTTTTCCCAGCCTTTATTTTGATGAGATCCTGCTTCCCCACCTCTAACAGTTAATACTGCATTCAATAATAAAACGCCTTGATCTGCCCACTTTTCAAGATTTCCATTTTCTTTATGGTATTCCATTCCCAGATCCGATTCTATTTCTTTAAAAATATTCCTTAGAGAAGGAGGATTGGAAATTCCATTATTTACAGAAAAACATAAGCCATTTGCTTGCCCTTCTCCGTGATATGGGTCCTGCCCTATTATTATCACTTTTACTTTATCAAAAGTTGCTTTGTTAAAAGCTTGAAAAATAGATTCGATTTCGGGATAACAGGTATTCTCAGCATATTCAATGGAGATAAAATCTAATAGCTCCTTAAAATAAGGTTTTTCAAATGCTTCATTTAATTCTCTTTTCCAGCTGGAATGAATATTGAGCTTCATTATAATTTAAGTAAATTTGTAAGACCCAAAATTAGGGAAAAAATAATATGATAAAAATTGCAGCTAAAAGCCTATTAGATTTAGAATTCCCCACGGTAAAGAAGCAAATAAGTGAGCTGTGTTCCACACAAATGGGCATAGATAAGGCCTTGGAGATTGTCCCCTATTCTAGTTACAACGAAACTCTTTTCGGGCTGCACCAGACCAATGAATATGTAAATTCTTATATGCAGGATGCTAAGATCCCTAATCACAGTTTTGATGCTGTACATAAAGAGATCAAGATGTTAGGGATAGAGAATGCAGTCTTGGAAATTGGTGGATTTAGGAAAATTTCTAGTCTTTCAGAAACTGTAAATGATCAACTTAGATTCTTCAATAAATTTCAGGAGCTATATCCTAGCCTATATAAAACCACGGAAGAAGTCACCTATACAAAAGAGATAATTTTAAAGATAGAGGAGATTATAGATCGTTTTGGTGAAGTGAAAGATAATGCCTCTCCCCTTTTACTTACTACTCGTCGCGCGATGAATTTGGTAAAGGGAAAGATGAACTCCAGTTTTAATTCTGCGCTTTCTACCTATAATGAATATGGTTATTTAGATGAAATTAGAGAGAGTGTTGTAGATAATATACGTGTATTGGCCGTAAAAGCTATGTACCGCAAAAAAGTGAGAGGTGGGATTTTAGGGAACTCCAAAACAGGAAGTATCGTCTATATTCAACCTGAAGCTACTTTAAATCATACCAGAGATCTAAATAATCTTGAATATGAAGAAAAGGAAGAAACAACCAGAATCCTTAAGGAACTTACCGCCTTCTTAGTTCCATTTAGGGAGCTTTTAAAGGAATATCAAGAATTGCTTAGTTATATAGATGTTATATCTGCAAAAGCTAAGTATGCCCGGCTTATAAACGGACTTTTACCTAAGATCACTAAAGAAAGAGAGCTTTATATAAAAGATGCTTATCATCCTTTACTTTATAGAAATAATTTAAAGTCTGGAGCAAAGACCTATCCACAAAATATAGAATTATCTAAGGAAGAACGCATTATTGTGATCTCTGGACCTAACGCCGGAGGAAAAAGTATCACTTTAAAAACGGTTGGACTTTTACAGATCATGCTTCAAAGTGGAATTTTAATTCCTGTTCATGAATACAGCCGAGTTTGTTTATTCAACAGAATTCTAACAGATATTGGAGATAACCAGTCTATTGAGAATCATTTAAGTACGTATAGTTATCGCTTAAAGAACATGAATTATTTTCTGAAGAAATGCGACGATAAAACCTTGTTTTTGATAGATGAATTTGGAACAGGAAGTGACCCTGAATTAGGAGGAGCTCTAGCTGAAACTTTTTTGGAAGTATTCTATGAGCGTGAATCCTTTGGAATTCTAACAACTCATTACACCAACTTAAAGATGCTGGCAAATGAGTTGCCTTATATGAGCAATGCGAATATGATGTTCGATTCCCTAACATTAGAGCCGTTATTTAAGTTGCACCTGGGAGAAGCTGGAAGTTCATTTACTTTTGAAGTTGCTCAGAAAAACGGAATTCCATATAGCTTAATTAACCGATCTAAAAAGAAAGTAGAACGCGGAAAAATCAGATTCGACAAAAGTATTGCAGATCTTCAGAAAGAAAGAAGTAAGCTTCAGAAAACAACAGATTCTTTAAAATCGAAGGAATTAAAAGCTTCTCAGCAAAAAGATAAATTAGAGGAGACCAATACTAAAATTCAGCAAAAGCTAGAAAGTTATCAAGAGTTATATGATAGTAACCAGCGATTGATCTATTTGGGCCAGAAGATAAATGATCTAAGCGAAAAATATTTCAGCAATAAAAAGAAGAAAGATCTGATAGGAGAATTTTTAAAGATAGTAGAGATCGAAAATTCTAAACGAAAAAAGGAAACTCCCAAAGAGATCAAAGGAAAGAAGGTAAAGGAGAAAAAGGTAATTGAAGAAGCTGAAAAAACGGTAGAAGTTATAAGACAACGAAAGAAAGAGGAGAAGAAAACGGAAGCCATTCAGCAGAAAAAAGAAGCAAATAAGCCGAAAGTTTCTTTGAAAATTGGGGACAGAGTTCGCATGGAAGATGGATGCGCAGTAGGTTCTATAGATAAGATTGAAAAAGGCAAAGCCATTGTGAATTACGGCATGTTCACGACTAATGTAGATCTAGTACAATTGGAACTAGTACAACCCGCAAAAAAGAAATAACAAGATGGAAACTGTTTTACCAGAAAATAAGAAAATAATCCTTTTTGATGGCGATTGTAATCTTTGTAATAATGCTATCAATTTTATTATCGAACATGATAAAAAAGATATTTTTAGGTTTACGTCATTACAAAGCGATCTAGGCAAAAAATTGGTTTCAGAAAGAGGTATCGACCCTGAAATTTTAGAATCAATCATCTTAATAGAACCGGGAGTGGTCTATTATGAAAAATCTACTGCAGCCCTAAATATTGCTAAAGAGCTTTCCGGAGGCTACTCATTAATGAGAGTATTCTTATGGTTACCAAACTCTATTCGCGATGGAGTTTACAATTTAATTGCTGCAAATCGTTATAAATGGTTTGGTAAAAAAGATTCTTGTATGATCCCAACACCTGAATTAAAAGCGAAATTTTTAGATTAGTAGTTATTTGGAATCTGTCTCAAAGGTTGCTGAAGGATCTTTTCTACCCACATAGTTTAGCAGCCCCTCGCTTTTTGCAATTATAGTTGAAACAGTTGCGTCTCCGGTAACATTCACTACAGTTCTTATCATATCAAGAATTCGATCTACGGGAAATATAATCGCGATCCAAGCTGGATTTAATCCTACCGAATCTAAAACGATAATTAACATCACTAATCCTGCACTTGGTACAGCAGCAGAACCTATAGAAGCTAAAGTTGCTGTTAAGACTATGGTTAACTGTTGTCCAAGATCTAGATCAATCATATGAAGTTGTGCCAGGAAAACTACCGCAACGGCTTGATAAAGGCAAGTTCCATCCATGTTTACTGTTGCACCGATAGGCAAAACAAAACTGGTAATTTTTTTATCCACACCCAAATTTTCTTCCACGCACTCCATAGTTACAGGCAGTGTTGCAGCACTACTACTGGTAGAAAACGCTAAAGTTTGAGCCGGGCTCATAGCTTTGAAAAATCCGGCGTATGGTATTTTCCCAACAAATATTTTTAGAATCAGTGGATAAACTACAAAAATCATTAGCAACAATCCTATAACTACTGTTAATGCATACCAACTAAGACCTTTGAATATTTCATAAACTTTTCCCACATCATCTCCGGCCATCTTACTTACTACCCCTGCCAACAACGCAAAAACGAAAAATGGCGCCGCTTGCATAACGAGATCCACCATTTTTAAAAATACATTCATAATACTGTCCACTAGGGAGGTAACATATTTAGATTGCTCATTGGGAATTAACAAAAGTGAAATTCCGAAGAAAAGGGCAAAGAATATTATTTGCAGCATTAAACCATTATCTGTTAAAGACCTAAAGAAGTTTTCAGGAACAATGTCCACCAGTGGCTGTAAAGGTCCGGAGTCTTTGGTTTGATTGGCAGCTTGCATTTTATCATCTACCGTAGCATCCCGTAATTCACTTTTAGAAAGATCTGTAATTCGTGCAGCTTTTTCCAAAAACTGAGGATCATCCAGATAATCAATCCCATCCTTAATTTGATAACCCTGCGAATTTGCCCATATTTCATAGCTAATACGATTATCGATTCGGGAATCATTATCTACTAATTTTCCCGGTTGTATAAGATTTACCAACAGCAATCCTAAACCTACAGCAAATATGGTGGTAATTAGATAGGCAAATAAAGTTTTTCCACCCATTCTTCCTAGACTATTGGCATCACCAATATTTGCGACTCCACTTATTACTGAAAAAAGAACTAATGGCACCGCAATTAATTTTAACAAATTAATAAAAATAGTTCCAAAAGGTGCAATCCAGTTTATGGTAAATTCACTCCATCCTAACTGGCTGGAAAGAAGTGCCCAAATAATACCAAAGACTAATCCAATAATAATTTGCCAATGCAGTGCTAATTTCTTCATACTGTGATTTAGTTATATTTTAGATATTTTATTTTGTAACCAAAAGTCGGCAATTACGAGTGCCGCCATTGCTTCCACAATAGGAATAGCTCTGGGCACCACACAAGGATCATGTCTTCCTTTTCCTTGCATTTCTATAGTTTCGCCCTTAGAATTAATGGTTTCTTGTTTTTGCATTATGGTAGCAACAGGCTTAAAAGCAACTCTAAAATAGATATCCATTCCGTTGGAGATCCCTCCTTGAATACCACCGCTTAGATTTGTTTTGGTAGTGCCGTCTGGATTGAAAAGGTCATTATGTTCACTTCCTTTAAGTTTGGTGCCATCAAAACCACTTCCGAATTCAAAGCCCTTCACAGCATTAATTGAAAGCATTGCCTGACCAAGAACTGCATGTAATTTATCGAAAACTGGTTCTCCAATTCCTTTAGGAACATTTTTTATAACACACTTAACTATTCCGCCAACTGTATCACCCTGAGATCTAATCTCCCGAATATACTTTTCCATCTTTTCAGCAGTTTTAGGATCTGGGCATCTCACCGGATTAGATTCTATTAATGATAGATCTAACTCGCTGGTTTCTTTTTCTAAATGAATATGCCCTACAGAAGAAGTAAATGCTACTATCTCCAAATCTGCTATCAGTTGTTTTGCAATAGCTCCACCTACTACTCGGCAGGCTGTTTCCCGAGCAGAAGACCTTCCTCCTCCTCTATAATCACGTACGCCGTATTTTTCTGAATAGGTATAATCTGCATGCGAAGGCCTAAAAGTGTCTTTTATATGAGAGTAATCTTGTGATTTTTGATTGGTGTTCTTGATAGTAAAACCAATTGGTGTTCCGGTGGTAACACCTTCGAAGATCCCAGACAAGAATTCAACTTGATCCGATTCTTTGCGTTGAGTAACAATTGCAGATTGTCCAGGTTTTCTCTTATCAAGAT
The DNA here is from genome assembly GCA_038233835.1 of Flavobacteriales bacterium. Classification (GTDB taxonomy): domain Bacteria; phylum Bacteroidota; class Bacteroidia; order Flavobacteriales; family Flavobacteriaceae; genus Gillisia. The sequence goes on from JBBSVD010000068.1 coordinate 6,077, forward strand.
CATCCTGAATTTTATCGAAATCTAGTTTTATTCCTGCAGGACATCCATCGATGATTCCACCAATGGCAATTCCATGGGATTCCCCAAAAGTAGTAAGCTTAAAAAGTTTTCCGAAGGTATTCCCTGCCATAGACCGATTTTTACAAATGTAATTTTTTAACTACAGATTTAAAAATCTAAGTCAATATTAAAATTAGGAGCTATTATATTAAAAAATGTCATAAACTGAGTTATTGCTTCAATACGGCTTCTACATGCTTATATAATATTTCCATATCAAAGGGTTTGGTCATAAACGCATCTGCTCCAGCCGCCATACAGGCAGGTCCTGCAGTGTGCAGTGCTGTCATCATCATAATCTTTACTTTAGAAATAGTCTCATTGTTTTTAATTTTTGAACAAACCTTGGTTCCATCCACCCCAGAGATCAATTTGTCCAATATCACTAGATCAATATTATTAGCTATAATATTTTCTTCGGTTTCATTTGGTTCTCCAGATACAAGCACCTCGTAACCTTTAAATTCTAAAACCGCTTTTAACATCTCACCAATAATTGCATCGTCATCTACAACTAGTATTTTAATTTTTTTTGTCATTATTTATAATATACTAAATTGTATCTAATGTAAAAATAAACTCAGAACCTTTTCCTTTCTTACTATTTACCTTTATTGACCCAATATGTTTTTCAATAATTTCATTAACTAAAAACAACCCAATTCCAAATCCGGAGTAGGTTTCCTCGTTTTTCCCATCTACCCGATAAAAACGTGTAAAGATCTTTTTTAAGTGTATATTAGAAATTCCTATACCAAAATCTCTGATAGATACCGAAACTTTACCCTCTGCTTCTTGAAATATTGTTATATCAATGTTTTTAGAATTAGGAGAATATTTTATAGCATTTGTTATGAAGTTAACTAGCACTTGTTCTATCCTTTCTTTATCAGCAAAAATACTGGTCTCAAATTTATGCTCAATTTTTATATATGAATTTGGATTCGAGATTTTAATATCTTGAACTGTATGTTCTACCAATTCATTTAAATTGAACTCAGATTTTTGTAATATTAGCTGGCTATCTTCAATTCTGGAAAGGTCTAACATTTCGGAAATAAGTCTAATTAACCTATTTATTTGATTATCTATCCTTCTAAGTGAAGATTCCAAAGGAATATTAGAACTCTTAATTGCTTCATTACCTTTAATCATACTAAGTAATAGCTGCGTATAACCTCTTATAGATGTAACTGGGGTTTTTAGTTCATGACTTACCATCTTTAAAAATTCTTCCTTTCGTTTTTCTTCTTCTTTTATTTTATGTATTTGCGTGGTAGCACTAACCCAGGATTGAAAATCACCGTTTTCGTCTCTTATTGCTGCTATTCTGGCTAAATGCCATTTATAATCACCATTTTTATCCTTAACCCTATGTTCCATTTCTATATCCGACTTGCATTTCAAAGCCTCTCTAAGAGTTTTAGTAATGGTCTCAATATCATCTGGATGCACCAATTCACTCCATCCATTTTCCAGTAAATATTCTAATGTTAGTCCGCTATAATCCAACCAATTCTTATTATAAAAAAAGGCTTGCAAATTTTCATCAGCAATAGCAATTTTGTCTGGGATAAGATCTGCTAGTTGTCTAAATTTTACTTCACTTTCCCTTATTTTTCGATTTAATTCAGCAGTTTTAGTAACTTCATTAGCAATCACAGCAACTCCAATAATTGTCCCATCAATATTTCTTTGTGGCTGATAAATAAAATCAAAATAACCCTCCACCTTTTTACCATTGTGCTCATGCATAATTGGGTATTCTTGGGCAACTAAGGGTTTTCCTGAAGCATAAACTTTTTCAAATTTATCCTTCATTCCTTGCTCCACAATCTCGGGTAATACCTCAAATATAGGTTTCCCAATAACATCTGAACCTTTTCCCCAAATTTTTAAAATTGCCTCATTTGCTGTTGCAACAATAAAATCCTTGCCAGTTAAAATGGCAATTAATCCTGGAGAAGAGTAGACCAGTTCTTGAAATCGATGATTACTTATTTTAAGATCCTGATTTAATTTTGCTCTAGAGGTAACATCTGTAACAATAATAACAACTCCACAAATATCGCCATCCATATTTCTATGAGCTTGATATACAAAATCATAATAAGATAATACTAGCTGATTATTTATATTGAGATATACGGGCATTTCATCTGCTCTAAATGGAATACCGGTTTTATAAACTTCCCTTAGCAAATCTCCTAAACCTTGTTCCTCCAGTTCTGGAACTTCTTCTAAATAAGGTTTCCCAATTAAACCCTCATCTTTTCCCAATAATTCCAGAATAGAATTGTTCGCAGATTTCACAATAAAATCTGGACCTATTAAGATAGCCATCAAATTAGGTGAAGTATAGAACATTTCTTTATAGACGTGTATTTCTTGTTCAATTTCTGAATAAATACTCTTCTTTAAAGATTTATAATTTTCTGAATTGTCCTTTAAATTATTTATCTCTTGTTTCGCAGCTAGTAGCTCTTGTTGTAATTCTTGCACGCTAAATTCTGAAAAATCTAAAGTTTTTAAACTATCGTTTTTAATCCTTTGATCCATTATAATAAACTCTTAAATAAAATAATTGGAGATTCTTGAAGCGTTTAAATATAAAGAAATTATAAATTCTGATAATGATATATTTTTTTAGTAGTAATAATTAAACGAATTATAGCAATGCATTTTTTAAGATACTCACCGGATGTAGGGCAATTCTATTGGTACCATCGAAGATCTGATGCCTGCAACTAGTTCCATTTGCAGAGATCAGTGTTGTGTTAGCACTTTTTCGTATTGCGGGAAATAAACTTTGTTCACCAATAGTCATACTTATTTTGTAATGCTCTTTTTCATACCCAAAAGATCCTGCCATTCCGCAGCAACCTGAAGCAATAATGGTAACTTTATAATTAGTAGGGAAATTAAGCACATCAAAAGTTACTGCAGAATTAGAAAGTGCTTTTTGGTGGCAATGCGTGTGTATTTTGATCTCTTTTTTTTCTGAAGTGAATGAGGATGAATTAATATTTCCTAAGGCCATTTCTTTTTTCAGAAATTCTTCAATCAAGAAACAATTTCTTGATAAGTCTTGAGCCTTTTTGTTATCATCAGCCAAACGAAGATATTCATCTCTAAAGCCTAAAATTGCTGAAGGTTCTATTCCTAAAAGTGGAGTTTCTTCAGAGATCAGTTCATAAAAAAGTTGAATATTCTTATTAGCAACCTCTTGTGCTTCTTCTAAAAATCCCTTGGAGATATAACTTCTACCACTTTCAGGATTATCTATCATCTTTACCTGATAATTTAATTTTTCCAGCAATATTAACGCATCAATCCCAACTTCAGCATCCAGATAATTAGTGAACTCATCTTTAAAGAGATAAACTGTTTTAATAGAATTTTCTAATTTTTTATAATTCTTTTTATAATATTCCCATAAAGTGATTTTAGAGAGCTTTGGCAAACTTCTTTCTGAAGCTACTCCCATAATATTTTTTGCGATTCCAGAAGTCAACGAATTTGAAAAAAGAAAATTCGAAAATCCGGTAGCTTTTGATGCCAGTCCATTCATCTTAGAATTATTAGCGAAAGCTTTACTTCTCAGAGATTTCCCATTGCTTTTCTGATATTGATATTGGAATTCGGCTTTAAGCGCAGCCACATCTACATTAGAAGGACATTCGCTCTTACATCCCTTGCAACTTATACAAAGATCGAAAACCTCTTTAAGCTCTTCATGTTGAAACTTATTGGGTTTTTCTGAATTTGTTAGAAACTCTCTTAATGCATTCGCTCTAGCGCGAGTAGTATCTTTTTCATTTTTGGTAGCCCTATAACTAGGACACATAGTTCCACCTGCTTCAACAGATTTTCTACAATCCCCGCTTCCATTACATTTTTCAGCTAATCGAAGTATTCCCTGAGAATCAGAAAAATCCATAAGTGTTTTTATCTCAGGTTCTTTTCTATCTATCTCATATCTCAAGGATGTATCCATGGGAGCAGTATCTATAATTTTCCCGGGATTAAAAATATTATTTGGATCAAAAATAGCTTTCACTTCTTCCATGATCTTATAATTCTTCTCTCCAACCATCTGTTTAATAAATTCTCCACGAAGCCTACCATCGCCATGTTCCCCGCTCATAGATCCTTTATATTTCTTAACTAAGACAGCAACATCTTCTGTTATTTTTCTAAAAAGAAAAACATCTTCATGTTTCTTTAAATTAAGAATTGGCCTTAAATGTATCTCTCCAGCTCCCGCATGTGCATAGTAAACAGCTTCCTGGTCATATTGAGCCATGATCTGGCTGAATTCTTGAATATAATTGGCGAGATCTGGCACCGCTACTGCGGTATCCTCTATGCAGGCAACCGCCTTTTTATCTCCAATGAGGTTTCCTAAAAGTCCGAGTCCAGCTTTTCTTAACTCCAAAGCCAATTCAATTTGCTCGTCTAAAAGAACAGGTAAAGAATAGGCTAGAGCTGTTCCTTCTAGAACATTTAATAAACCATGAACTTGTTCATTAAGATCATCTTGAGAATAAGACCTTAATTCCAACATTAATATGGCTTTAGGATCTCCTTCAATAAAAAAACGATTTTCCTTATATTTTAAATTTTGGTTAGTGCAATCAAGGATTACTTTGTCCATCATCTCACAAGTATAAAGATCACTTCTCATAGATGGTTCTACTGCTAGCATACACTTTTCGATACTAGAGAAATGTGCTGCAACCATTGCGGTAAATTTTGGTGGCAATTCATCAAGTTGAAGCGTGATCTCTGTGGTAAAAGCAAGAGTTCCTTCACTTCCAGAAAGTAATTCACATAAATTAAATTGCTTTTTACTTTCAGAAAAAACAGTTGTTGAAATCAAGCTATCAACCGCATATCCTGTATTTCTACGATGAATAGTTTCCAGAGGAAATTCATTAATTATTTCCGCTTGCACTTCCTTTGGATCTAATAAATTATAGATGCTAGCATATATTTTTGATGAAAATGAATTGCCATTCTTAGC